>CAZTVJ010000540.1:0-6277 GCA_964616935.1 uncultured Acidimicrobiales bacterium
TCCCGACCATGTAGGTGTTCCACCCGCGCTCGCCCAGGATCTCCGAGATGGTGCCGTTCTCCGGCGGGATCGTGCCGCTCGCGTTCGGGAAGCCGATGGCCGCCTCGGTGATGCACGCCATGCTGTTGCGGGTGTGGTTGCGCCCGGTCAACAGGCACGACCGGGTCGGTGAGCACAACGCCGTCGTGTGCCACTGCTTGTAACGCACGCCGTTTGCCGCGATCCGGTCGATGTGGGGCGTGTCGATCGGGCCGCCGTAACAGCTCATCGCCGAGAAGCCGACATCGTCGAGCACGATGTAGACGACGCTCGGGGCACCGTCGGGCGCCCGAGGCGGCTCGAACGGCGCCCAGTCGGGCTCCGAATCCCGGATGTCGACGTTGACCGTGCCCTTGAACCTTGACATGTTCACGTGCCCCTCTCAGTGAGCGAACGGCGGGGAACCTACACGTCGCTCGCCTCACCGGGCCCTTGGCCGGCGGGCCAGGACGCGCCTCGGCCGGGCGGTAGGTTGGCTCGGCCATGGAACTCGTCATCATCCTGATCTTGCTGGTCCTGGGGGTCGCCTTCGGCCTCGGCGTGGTGCTGGTCAGCCGCTCGCAACGCCGCCGAGGCGTGGAGCTGGAGCCACCGCCGAGGTCGCCCGCTCCGACGGCTCCGGTGGAGGTGGCGCCCGAGCTCGAAGTCGAGGAGGCCCTGGCTCCGGCCGCCGAAGCCGAAGTGCTGGAGCGGCCGCGCCTTCGCGACCGACTGGCAAAGGCGCGGGCCACGTTCACGGCTGCGTTCACCGGTGTGCGCACTCGAGGGATCGACGCCGAGGCCTGGGACGACCTCGAGGAAGCGCTCCTGCGGGCCGACGTCGGGGTCGGCCTGACCACCGAGCTGCTGGACCCGCTGCGCGAGGCGGTGAAGGCCAAGCAGATCACCGAGCCCGACCAGCTCCTCGACGCCCTGAAGCAGGAGATGAGCCAGCGGCTCGCGGGCGCGGATCGCACCCTGCACCTGGACGCCGTCGGCCCGGGCCAGCCCGACGTCTGGCTCTTCGTCGGCGTGAACGGTGTGGGCAAGACCACCACGATCGGCAAGGTCGCCGCGCAGCAGAAGGCCTTGGGCCGGTCGATGGTGCTGGCGGCCGGCGATACGTTCCGGGCGGCGGCGGCCGAGCAGCTCGGCACCTGGGCCGAGCGCTCACAGGTCGACTTCGTCCGTGGCAACGAGGGAGGTGACCCGAGCGCCGTCATCTACGACGCCATCCAGCGGGCCGCGGCCCGAGGCTACGACCTCGTGCTCGGCGACACAGCCGGCAGGCTCCACACCAAGACCAACCTCATGGAGGAGCTGCGCAAGGTGCGCCGCGTCGCGGCTCGCGAGCCCGGCCACGTCAGCGAGGTCCTGCTCGTGATCGACGCCACCACCGGGCAGAACGGGCTCAACCAGGCCCGCCAGTTCACCGAGGCCACCGAGGTGACAGGCGTGGTGCTCACGAAGCTGGACGGCTCGGCCAAGGGAGGCATCGTCTTCGCCATCCAGACCGAGCTCGGCATCCCCGTGAAGCTCGTCGGCCTCGGCGAGACCATCGCCGACCTGGTGGAGTTCGACCCAGACGAGTTCATCGACGCGCTGTTCTGACGGCTGCGCATGGCCGCGCTGATGGTTCGGCATGGCCGCGCTGATGGTTCGGCATGGCCGCGCTGATGGCGGGCTCGTCGTCCGCTGCGCTTCCTCCTCGCGCCGCGTGCGCCTCGTCGCTGATGTTCCCTCGGCGCCGTGCCGAAGGCGGTGTGGGGCTTTGAGGGAGGAAGTCCGGCCTGAGGATGCAGAAAAGCGTGTTCAGGAGCCGGAGATCGTGCTGATGGGCTGCTGCCTGGGGGTCGTGAGCCCCTCCCGGTAGGCTGGTCAGTCGCATGTTCGAAGGACTGTCTGACCGCTTCGAAGGGATCTTCAAGCGCCTCCGCGGCAAGGGTCGCCTCAGCGACGCCGATGTCGACGAGGTGCTCCGCGAGATCCGGGTGGCGCTGCTCGAGGCCGACGTCAACGTCGGCGTCGTGCGCACCGTCGTCGGCCGGATCAGGGAGGCGTGCGTCGGGGCGGACCTGGCGCAGAGCCTCACGCCTTCCCAGCAGGTCATCAAGATCGTCAACGCCGAGCTCACGACGGCCCTCGGCGGCGAGACGCTCAAGATCACCTACGCCTCGAAGCCGCCGACGGTCGTGCTCATGGCCGGCCTCCAAGGGTCGGGCAAGACGACGAACGCGGCCAAGCTGGCCCGTTGGTTCAAGCAGCAGGGCCGCAACCCGCTGCTCGTCGGGGCGGACCTCCAGCGCCCCGCCGCCGTGGAGCAGCTCCGTACGCTCGGCCGCCAGATCGACGTGCCGGTGTTCTCGGAGCCGGGCGATCCGGTGTCCACGGCGGGACGGGGTCTCGACGAGGCCCGCCGGCTCGGGCGGGACGTGGTCATCGTCGACACGGCCGGTCGTCTCGCCATCGACGCGGAGATGATGGAGCAGGTCCGAGAGATCTCGGGCCGCGTTGAGCCGCACTACACCTTCCTCGTCATCGACGCGATGACGGGTCAGGACGCCGTCACCACGGCGGAAGCCTTCCACGAGACGCTCGAGCTCGACGGCGTCATCATGTCGAAGCTCGACGGTGATGCCCGAGGTGGCGCCGCGCTGTCGGTCAAGGAGGTGATCGGCCGTCCGATCGCCTTCGCCTCCACCGGCGAGAAGCTCGACGCCTTCGAGCAGTTCCACCCTGACCGCATGGCCAGCCGAATCCTCGGCATGGGTGACCTCCTCACCATCATCGAGAAGGCCGAGCAGGTCTACGAGAAGGACGAGGCCGAGAAGGCCGCCACTCGCCTCATGGAGGGCGAGTTCACCTTCGACGACTTCCTCGACCAGATGCAGCAGCTCAAGAAGATGGGCTCGCTGTCGAGTATCGTCGGGATGCTCCCGGGCATGCCGAAGGAGATCAAGAACACCAAGATCGACGACTCGGAGCTGAAGCGGGTCGAGGCCATCATCCACTCGATGACCCTCGAAGAGCGCAGCCGGCCGGAGATCATCAACGGTGGCCGACGCCAGCGGATCGCCGTTGGCAGCGGTACCACAGCCGGTGAGGTCAACCGGTTGGTCAAGCAGTTCCAGGAGATGCAGAAGCTGATGAAGCGGATGGGTGGCCTGGGCACCAAGAGCAAGAAGGGCAAGCGCCGCATGCCAGCGCTGCCTCCCGGGTTCCCCGGCATCGACGAGCCGGGCTTTGCCCGGAACTGAACAGGAGACGACAGACCGATGGCAGTGAAGCTCCGCCTCGTGCGGGTGGGCAAGACCAAGCAGCCGAGCTACCGCGTGGTGGCGACCGACGCCCGTTCGCCCCGGGATGGCCGGTTCATCGAGATCGTGGGGCAGTACAACCCCCGCAGCGAACCGTCGGTCGTCACCATCGACAACGACAAGGCCCTGAAGTGGTTGCGCCAAGGGGCGCAGCCCACCGAGCGGGTCCAGAAGCTCCTCGAGATCTCCGGCGCGTGGGCAGAGTTCACCGCCGCCAAGTCGTGAGGCGGTCGGCGAGCAACGGGCGGCGAGCCCGGGAGTGGGGGCCACAGTGACCGACAGCAGCGACATCGAGCTCGACGTCGACGTCGACGTCGACGTCGAGGATGACGCGGGCCACGAGGTCTCGGCGCCCACCGCCGTGGCGGTCTGCACCTACCTCGTGCGCGCCCTCGTCGATGAGCCCGATTCCGTACACGTCGAGGCGCTCGAGCGGCGCCGGGGCGTGTTGCTCGAGGTGCGGGTGGCTGCCGGCGAGCTGGGCCGGGTGATCGGCCGCAAGGGCCGCACCGCCCAGAGCATCCGGACCGTCGTGCGTGCCGCAGCGACGCGGGACGGTGTGAGCGTCGACGTCGACTTCGTCGACTGAGTTGACTGAATTGACCATCCCGATCCGCCGGCCTGATCGGCTGCTTGAGGTGGGTCGCATCGCCAAACCCCATGGCGTGCAGGGTGATGTGATCGTGGACCTGCTGACGGACCGCCGCGAGCGCGTCGACGTCGGCGTCGTGCTGTGGTCGGGGTCGCAGGCCCTCGTGATCGTGGCGTCACGCCCGCACCAGCATCGCTGGATCGTGACGTTCGAGGGCATCAGCGGCCGAACGGCCGCCGAAGCGATGGCCGGCCGGGTCCTGGAGGCTGAGCCGATCGATGACCCCGAAGCGCTCTGGGTCCACGATGTCGTCGGCACCCGGGTCGTGGAGGTCGACGGCACCGATCGGGGCCAGGTGGTGGCCGTGCTCGCCAACCCGGCCCACGACCTGCTCGAGCTCGACTCGGGCGTGCTCGTCCCGATCGTGTTCGTCCGGGCCAGCGCGGACGGCGTCACCACGATCGAGGTCCCCGCCGGCCTCTTCGAGTAGCGCGCCAGAGCCCTCGCGTGAGCGAGGGCTCTGGGCATCCGCCGCCTGGATCGGCGGGAACCGTCAGGGCTCGCAGCGTCGGCGAGGCCGTCCCAGCGCCACGGTGGCGAGCCCGAGGATGGTGAACGCCGCGCCGGCCAGGGCAAGCGGTGTGCTGTCGGTTCCCGTCTCGGGGAGCCGGGGGACCACGACGGTGGTCGCCGGCGTGGTGGTCGGTGGCGTGCGCCAGGGGGGCGGGACCCGCTCGATCTGGCAGGTCGGGGGGTTGGCGCAACGCACGATCGGCGGGCGAGTGGTAGCAGGCACCGTCGGTGGCGGTGACGTGGTGGGAGTGGTCTGAAGGGGCGGCGTCGTGGTGACCGGTGGCACGGTGGTCGTCGACGTCGTGGTGGTCGTCGGCACGGTCGTGACCGGCTCGTCGTGGTCGAAGCAGACGACGACGTGGTCGAGGACGTCGCTCGGGTTGATGCCGCCGAGCCCGGTGTCGCTCGTGGCCTCGGGCTCGTACCGGTAGACGGCGCTGCTGGCGCTCGGCGCGCTCCCGGCGTTGACGAACACGAGGTCGACGCCGTCGGAGGCCTGCCAGGCCATGGTGGAAGGTGTGAGCCGGGTGACGGTGACCGTGACGCCGGCTCGCGTGGCGGTCTTCGTGGCACCGACGGCTGGCAGGGTGGAGAAGCGGATCTCGGTGTAGGGCCCGCCGCCGAAGCGCTGGGCCAGCTGGGTGCAGCCCGTCGGGCCGGGGAATGGCACGGGGCCGACCGATGCGCCGCTGGCCATGGCGGCGGTCAGCACACCCGAGACCACGGTGGCCACGGCCAGGCCGACACGCAGTCCGTGCCGACGGCGGGTCGGTCGGTCCTCGTCGGCGGGGCTGGTCGGGCTGCTCATCACTGCTCCTTTGTGGCAACGGGGGCTCAAGGTTCACGATGCGCTCAAACGCGGGCGGGATCGTCCTCACCTACGACGCGCGGAGCGTGTCTCTTGATACACGGACGGTGACGTTGCGCGGCCGAGTGGCGGGGCGGCGGCCCGCTGAGCGTCGCTACGCTCGGGGCGGCCATGGCCCTGCGCATCGACGTGTTCACGATCTTCCCGGGGCTGGTGGACGCGTTCTGTGGCGAGAGCCTGCTCGGCCGTGCTCGCGTGGCCGACCTGCTCGATCTGCGCTGCCACGACCTGCGGGAGCACACGACCGACGTCCACCGGTCGGTCGACGACACCCCCTTCGGCGGCGGGGCGGGCATGGTGCTGCGGCCCGAGCCCGTGTTCGCCGCGGTGGAGGCGGTCGCGCCGCCCCGGCCGCTGTTCGTCCTCGGCCCCGGCGGCCGGCGATTCGACCAGGGCCTGGCGCGTGAGCTGGCGTCGTCAGCCGGCTTCTCGCTCCTCTGCGGGCGCTACGAAGGCGTCGACCAGCGAGTCCATGCCCACCTCGTCGATGGCGAGCTGTCGGTCGGCGACTACGTGCTGTCCGGGGGCGAGGCGGCCGCCATCGTCGTGATCGAGGCCGTCGGACGGTTGCTCCCTGGCGTCATGGGTAACGAGCAGTCCGCCGAGCAGGAGTCGTTCGGCCAGGGTGGCCTGCTGGAGGAGCCCCAGTTCACCCGGCCCGCGGCATTTCGGGGTTGGGACGTTCCGGCGGTCCTGCGCTCGGGTGATCATGGCGCCATCGCCCGCTGGCGCCAGGCCCAGGCCCTCCATCGGACGCTGCGCGAGCGGCCCGACCTCATCGAGGCGAGGGGAGGCGTGACGGAGGAGGAGGGGGTGCTGTTGAGAGAGATCCCTCCTGTGGCGTAGACTTCGGTGTTCCCGTGTGACCGCCCAGGAGTTGTGCGCGCCATGAAATCCACCGATGTGATC
>CAZTVJ010000541.1:0-6022 GCA_964616935.1 uncultured Acidimicrobiales bacterium
GCGTCGTTGACCACGACTCCGACGGGCGTGATGTCGTCTTCGCTCACGAGCCGACGGTACTGGAGCCGAGCAGCACCTCGCCGAGCGTCGAGTACCGCGCCCCGTTGGGGTGAGAGGCGGAAGCGACCAGGGCGACCGACGTGACCGGCCAGCTCGCACTCAGCGCGATGTCCTTGGGCATTGCGGCGGTACCCCGCCGCGATCGCGCCAGCGTGAGGTGACCATGAAAGGCACGATCGTCGGGTGCCGCACCCACCCCGGCCAGCGCGGCGGTCACGGCCGCCGCCAGGCCGTCGAGCCCGCCCACCGGAAGCACCAGGACCGTGGCCGACAGGTGACGGGCTCGGGGCCCCAGCCAAGCGGTAGCAACGTCGACCCGCAGCGTGGTCAACGCGTGCCACGCCTCGTCCGGGTCGCACGTGCCGAGGAAGTGCAATGTCACGTGCCACTGCTCACGAGTGGTCCAGCGCACCCCAGTCGCCTCGGGGCGATGGAGCGACTCGAGCGCGTCGAGCACCGCGTCGGCCGGCCAGACGGCGACGAACAGGCGGGCGGTCACTGCGCCAGCAGGCGCCGGCGCAGGAGGTCGAGGCTGCTGATCACCGAGAGCTGCCGCATCTGCTCTCGCTGGCCCGGCAGCCGCAGCGACGCGGTCTCGATGGACTCCCCCAGCGCCAGGCCGACGTGCAGCGTGCCCACCGGCTGGCCCTCCTGCTCGGCCGGCCCGGCCACGCCCGTCAGGGCCAGACCGACGTCGGCCCGCAGCACCCGCCTCGCCCCGTCGGCCATCTCGGCAGCCGCTTCGGGCGACACCACCGGACCGACGGTGACACCGAGCACCTCGTGCTTGACCTCGGCCGCGTACGACACGACGGAGCCGCGCACGACATCGCTTGCTCCAGCGATGGCGGTCAGCCGTGCAGCGACGAGACCGCCGGTCACCGACTCGGCCAGGCCGAGCGTGAGACCCCGCTGGCGCAGCAGGTCGAGCACGACCGACTCCATCGTGTCGTCGTCGGCGCCGAACACCTGGTCGCCCAGCTCGTCGCGCACCTCGGCTTCCCAGCTCACGAGCATCGCCGATGCTTCGGCCGCGGACGGCCCCTTGGCCGTGAGGCGGACCTTCAGCCCCTCCCACCCGCTCGCCAGGAACGCGAGCGTCGGGTTGCCGACCGCGTCGAGCCGCTCGATCAGTGACGCCAGCCGCTCGTTGAGGCCGCTCTCGCTCTCCCCCCAGGTCCGCAGGACCCTGCTGACGATGGCCTCGGCATCGCCAGCACGACGGCGCAGGTCAGGAAGCACGGCCCGGTCGAGCATCTCGTACAGCTCGTGCGGCACCCCAGGGGTGGCGTAGAGGACCTTGTCGCCCACCGGGCAGATCAACCCGGGGGCCGTGCCGCGCGTCTGGGGGATGACCGTGGCGCCGACCGGGACCATGGCCTGGCGCAGGTTGTTCTCGGGCATCCTGCGACCCCGGCTCGCGAACATGTGGCGGATCCGCTCGGCCACCTCGTCGTCGATGACCAGCTCGGCGCCCATGACCTCCGCGATGGCGTCCCGAGTGATGTCGTCGTGGGTGGGCCCGAGCCCGCCGCACACGATGACGGCGTCGGCTTTCGACAGCGCGACACGGAGCTCGTCGACGATGCGGCCGAGGTTGTCGCCCACCTTCACCTGGCGGAGCGAGTCGATGCCGTTCAGCGCGAGCTGCTCGCCGATGTACGCGGAGTTCGTGTCGGTGATCTGGCCGAGGAGCAGCTCGGTCCCGACGGCGACGACATCACATCGAAGGGTCACGCGTCAATCCCGCGATCGCTCGCGCCACTCGGCGGGGTCACGTCCGAGCTTCACGAGCCGCTCCTCGGCCCACACCGGCACGGGAACGTCTCCCCCGGCCTCGACCAGCTCCATCAGCTCGCCGCCCTCCTCCCACACGTGGCAGCTGTTGACGTTGAACCGGAACATCGCCCGGCGCTCGTCGGGTGTCATGACCCGAGGTGCGGCCACCGCCTGGCCCCCGCCCGCCGGCATCTGCAGCGACCACATCGACTGGATGGCGACCGGAGCCATGGCTTGCAGCAACGCCGTCGTGTGGGTGCAGCCACGGGGACCGCCGAAAAGCTCGCGCACCTTGTGGGTGAACCCGCGCGCGATCGACAGGCCGATGAGGTGGCGGTAGTGGTCCTCGATGCGCACGCACTCGGGGTGCGGGTGGGTCTCCATGACGACGCTCGCGTCGATGATCCGCAGGCTGGGAAACTCCACGACGAGGTCGACCACCATGTGGTGGATCTCGAGCGGCTCAGGATCCTCGGCGATGTAGAGGCCACCCGGCTTCACGTCCTGCACGGTGCCGCGGATGCGCATGCGGTCGTCGGCCTCGCGGTACGAGCGCACCAGGTAGGTGCGCTGGTGGAGCAGCGGCAGGTCGAGGTCGGCGAAGTCGTCGTCCGGCGTCACCAGCCCATCTGAGCCGCGCCAGCCCCCACCGGGCAAGCGGGCCTGGTCGTCACGCGTTCAGCGGCTCGAGGTAGCCCAGGATCCACTCGGCCTGGTCGGAGAACACCGGGGGCACCTGGAAGGTGGTGCCCAGGCTCTCGTAGGGCTCGTCGATGAGAAAGCCCTCGGGCTTGGACACCGTCGCCTCGAACAGCGCGCCGCCCGGTGTGCGGACGTAGACGGACTCGAAGTAGCCGCGGTCCTTGCGCTCGGACACGTCGGTGTAGCCCAGCCCCTCCAGGTAGGCCTTCACCTCGTCCTGCTCGCTGTAGCCGTCCACCTGGAAGGCGCAGTGGTGCACCGTGCCCTCGCCGAACGTCCACGTGGCCTGGGGCAGGCCGGGCTCGGCCAGCACGTCGACGATCCGCCCGGGTCCCCCGGTGTCCAGCTCGAAGCGCGCCACGTCACCCTCCTCCTGCGTGAGGTGGGCCGTCCAGCCGTCCTGCAGGAAGTCGGCCGAGATGTCGGCGTCGCTCACCGACACGGTGATGCTGGGCGTGCCGCGGATCGCGAGGTCGGCGGGCACCTCGCCGTTCGAGTACGGCGTCCGGTCGTCGTCGGCCACCCCGACCAGCTCGTAGGGGATGCCACACGGATGCTCGAACTGGACCACGCGCTCGCCGAAGCGCTCGTCCTCCTTCACGGCGAAGCCATGGGCGTCCAGACGATCGCGCCAGAACCCGAGAGCCGACACGGGCACCGAGAGCGCCAGGGACTTCACCTGACCGCTCCCCTTGCGCCCCACACGACCCGACTGGCGCATCGGGAAGCTGGTCACGAGGGTGGACTCCTCACCGGTGTCGTTGCCGTAGTACAGGTGGTAGATGGGGACCGTGCCGTCGTAGAGCGCCGTCTTCTTGACGCTCTTCAGGGAGAGCACCTTGGTGTGGAAGTCGTAGTCCTCCTGGGCGCTGCCGACGCACAACGTGATGTGGTGGTGGCGGCGGACGACGGGCCGTTCGTGCTCGGACATCGTGCCTCCCTCGCTTCGAGTTCCAACTACTGACTCAACACCTCTGCTGTTCGGATTTCCAACCCTGGTCTCCCGCCGGCGATCCGTCGTGCGTCAGGCTCGGTCGAGCACGAGGTCGAACGTCGCCGCCAGCGTTCCGCCGTCACCGCGCGTCAGGTCGACCACGAGCGACTCGCGCACACCGAACACGGCGTCGCTGTCGAGGTAGTCGCTGGCGCGGTCGAACAGGTGGGTCGTGATGGGTCGAAAGCCCGGCGCCGAGACGACGACGTGCACGTGGGCGGGACGCATCGGATGGCGGCCGGTGGCGGCGAGCATGCGGCCCACCGGGCCGTCGTCGGGGATCGAGTACGCGACCGGTCGCACCGTGGCGAACCAGAAGCGCCCGTCCGCACCGGTTGTGAAGATGCCGCGCAGGTTCATGGGCGGCTGCTCTGGATCCTGCACGTCGTAGAAGCCGTTGCTCGCCGTCTGCCACACGTCCAGCTCGGCCCCCGCGATCGGCTGCCCATCGAGGTCCCTCACCACTCCTTCCAGCGCGAGTGGCTGGCCGTCGTCGGCGATGGCGATGCTGTCGCCCATGGCCCGCCGGGGTGCTCCGTCGACATGGAACGGCCCCAGCACGGTGGGCTCGGTGGTCCCGTCAGCCCCGTCCTGGTTCACCATCTCGACCAGCATCGAGACGCCCAGCGTGTCGGACAGCAGGATGAACTCCTGGCGCTGGTCGTCGCACAGATGACCCACCTCGGTGAGGAAGCGAATGCCGGCGAACCACTCGTCTCGTGTGAGGCCCACGTCGGCCACGAAGCCGTGGAGGTGCCGCACGAGCGACTGCATGATCTCGCGCAGACGGGGGTCAGGGCAGCCAGCGAAGCTCCCCTGCACGTCGAGCAGGTGCTGCGCTGGTGTGACGTTCTGCATGGACTCTCCTTCGTCGAACGGGCTCGATTCCGAAGTGCATCTGCGGGCGAGTGCCTCCACGACATGTGGGTACTCGCCCGCGGAAGCACGGAGTCACGCCGTGCCTCCGACGTTCTCGACGACGACGGCGATGCCTTGGCCCACGCCGATGCACATGGCGGCCAGCCCATACCGGCCGCCGGTGCGCCGCAGGTGATGGACGAGGGTTGTCAGGATGCGCGCCCCCGAGCATCCGAGGGGGGTGGCCGAGGGCGATGGCACCGCCCTGCGGGTTGACGATGCTGGGGTCCAGGTCCGGCCATTCCGCCATGCAGGCCAGGCTCTGGGCGGCGAAGGCCTCGTTGAGCTCGACCGCGGCCAGGTCGCTCCACCCCAGGCTCGCTCGCCTCAGCGCCGTGCGGGCGGCATCGACAGGCCCGATGCCATAGAATTGGGGCTCCACGCCGCTGGTTGCACGCGCAACGATCCTGGCCAGCGCTGGGCGGCCGACCGCGGCAAGGCCCTGCTCGGACGCCAGGAGCACCGCCGCCGCTCCGTCGTTCAGGGGCGAAGCGTTCCCGGCGGTCACGGAGCCACCCTCACGGAAGGCGGGCTTCAACGCAACCGCCGGGACCGTGGTGGCGGCGGCTCCGCTGCTGTCGTCGTCGTGGGGCCGGCTGCGGCCGTCGTGGTGGCAACCGCCGGGACCGTGGTAGCGGCGGCTCCGCTGCTGTCGTCGTCCTTCGCGCACGCCGCGGCAGTGACCGCGAACAGTGCTACCGCGCCGAAGGACAGGGCGCGTCGTCAGGCCCTGCCCGCCTTCCGCCCCCGAACGTCTTGGTGTTCCATGGTCTGGCTCCCCCCTGCAGGTTGGTGTGCTGGTAGCTCAGGTGCTGGGTCGTGCGCCGGCGTGGGCTTGCTGCAACAGCAGCAACAGCACGTCGGCGTCGACCGGCACAGGGTTGACGGTGATCTCGTGGGCAGCCCGCCTGGCCGCTTCGGGTAGGTCTTCGGCCGCCAAGCCCAGCGCGGCCAGACTCGTCGGCACGTCGCACGCGACGGCGAGGTCCCAGAGCGCGCCCGCCGGGTCGCCCCCGGGGACGCCGAGGGCCTCGGCGAGTCGCGCCATCTCGTCGGGCAGCGCGGGCGCGTTGAACGCGACGGCATGAGGCAGGACCACCGAGTGCGCATCGGCATGCACCAGGTCGAAGGTGCCGCCGAGCACGTGGCAGATCTTGTGGTGCAGCCCCGCGGCCGTGCTGCCCAGCGAGACGCCGCCCAGGTAGGCGCCGTAGAGGAGGTCGCTGCGCCCCGCGAGGTCGGACGGATCGCGCATGACTGCGGGCAGGGAGCGGCGGATGGCCCGCACTCCTTCCAACGCCAACGCCGATACGACCGGGTTGTGACCGGGCGCATAGAGGGCTTCGACCGAGTGGGCCAGGGCGTTGAAGGCGCTGGGCCCGGTGATGTGCGGCGGCAGCCCGAGCGTGAGCAGCGGGTCGTACACCACCACCTTCGGGAGCACGAGCGGCGACTTGCCGGTCTGCTTGGTGCGCGAGGTGTCGTCCGCCGACGCGTTCGTCGGACCACTCAGTCCGTAGATCGTGGTCATCTCGGAGCCGGCGTAGGTGGTGGGCACGGCCACGATGG
>CAZTVJ010000542.1:0-10516 GCA_964616935.1 uncultured Acidimicrobiales bacterium
CCGCCTCACCGACGAGGGTGCCCAGGAGCTGAAGCCCCGCAGCGAGCTGACCGCCCGCGAGCTGCTCCGAGATGTCGGCTCGGTGTTGCGCATGAGCGAGGCCGATGCGGCGGCGCTCGCCCACGCCTCCGACGTCGTCGCTGGCGACGACGAGACCATGATCATCAACATGGGGCCGCAGCACCCCAGCACCCATGGGGTCCTGCGCCTGATGCTCGAGCTGCAGGGTGAGACGGTGCTGCGATGCAAGCCGATCATCGGCTACCTCCACACGGGCATGGAGAAGACGGGCGAGGAGCTCACCTACCTCCAGGGCGGCACCAACGTCACCCGCATGGACTACCTCTCGCCGCTGTTCAACGAGCTCGTGTTCTCGTTGGCCACCGAGGCACTCCTGGAGATCGAGGTGCCACCGCGCGCCGTCTGGATCCGGATGCTCCTCACCGAGCTCAACCGAGTGGCGTCGCACCTGCTCTTCCTGGCGACGAACGGCATGGACCTCGGCGCCGTCTCGATGATCCTCTACGGCTGGCGCGAGCGCGAGGAGGTCCTCCGCTTCTTCCAGAAGGTCACCGGTCTGCGGATGAACCACAACTTCATCCGCCCTGGCGGCGTTGCCGCCGACCTCACCGATGGCTGGGAGGACGACGTCGTGCGGCTCCTCGAGCTGATCCCACCCCGCCTCGACGAGTACGACGACCTCATGACCAACCAGCCCATCTGGCGGGAGCGGTTGCAAGGCGTCGGAGTCATCACCGACCAGGAGGCGCTGGCCCTCGGCGCCACCGGCCCGATCCTGCGCTCCACCGGGGTGGCCTGGGATCTGCGCCGGGCCATGCCCTACCTCGCCTACGACGAGGTGCAGTTCGACGTCGTGGTCGGCTCCTACGGCGATGCGTTCGACCGCTACGCCATCCGCCTCGCGGAGATCCGGGAGTCGATCAAGATCGTCTGGCAGATCCTCGAGCGCATGCCGAGCGGCGACTACCGCGTCCAGGACCGCAAGGTGACGCCCCCGCCCCGCGCCCGCATCGACGAGTCGATGGAAGCGCTCATCCACCACTTCAAGATCTTCACGGAAGGGTTCAAGGTGCCCGAGGGCGAGGTGTACATCGCCATCGAGAGCCCTCGCGGCGAGCTGGGCTGCTACCTGGTGTCCGACGGCTCGGCCAAGCCCTACCGGATGCACATCCGCGGCCCCAGCTTCGTGAACATCCAGACGCTGCCGCACATGATGCGGGGCGGGCTCGTGGCTGACGCGGTCGCCGTCATCTCCTCGGTCGACCCGGTGCTCGGCGAGGTGGACCGCTAGTGGCACGGTTGTCCGACGTCAACGTCGCCATCGCGCGCGACATCATCGGACGCTTCCCGCGGCCGAAGTCGGCGCTGATCCCCCTGCTGCACCTCGCCCAGGAGCAGGACGGGCTCGTCACGACCGACGCCATGGAGCACATCGCCGATCTCGTCGGCGTCACGCCGGCCGAGGTCTACGGCACCGGCACCTTCTACGAGATGTTCAAGTTCGAGCCGGTGGGCACCTACGTCGTCAACGTCTGCACGAACATCTCGTGCCAGCTCGCGGGCGGGTGGGAGCTGCTGGAGCACGCTGAAGAGCGCCTCGGCATCAAGGCCGGCAGCACGACCGCGGACGGCCGCTTCACGCTGGACGACGTCGAGTGCATCGCTGCGTGCACCGAGGCACCCTGCCTCCAGGTGAACTACCGCTACCGGTACCGCGTCACCGACGCTCAGTTCGACGAGCTGATCGACGACCTCGCCGCCGGCCGCCTCGACGACGAGGTCCCACCCCACGGCACCCTCGCCCGGGTGCGCCAGAAGGTGAGCGCTGATCGCTGGGCGGGGACCGGCAACCTGGCTCAAGCCGAGGTCGATGCACGATGACCGACGCACGGATCCTCGTCCCTGGGATGGTGCCGACGGGACCGAGAATCGTCACGAGCCGCTTCGACGTGCCCGATGGTCACACCATGGCCGGCTATCTCCGTACGGGCGGCTATGTCGCGCTGCGCCAGGCGGTCACGTCCATGGCGCCGGCCGACGTCCATGCCGAGGTCAAGACGGCCGATCTCCTCGGGCGGGGCGGCGCCGGCTTTCCGGCTGGCGTGAAGTGGGGCTTCTGCCCGCCCGGCGTGCTGCCGCGCTACGTCGTGATCAACGGCGACGAGAGCGAGCCGGGCACGTACAAGGACCGGCTCCTCATGGAGCGCGATCCTCACCAGCTCATCGAGGGCATCGTGCTCACCTGCTTCGCGGTCGGCGCCGCCCAGGCGTTCCTGTACGTGCGGGGCGAGATGGCCGTCGCCCAGGAGCGTCTGGCCCAGGCGCTGAACGACGCCTACGCGGAGGGCTACGTCGGCCGGGCGGTCTTGGGCTCGGAGTTCAGCGTCGACATCACCCTCGCGTGGGGTGCGGGTGCCTACATCGTGGGGGAGGAGACGGCGCTCATCGAGAGCCTCGAGGGCGAGCGGGGCATGCCCCGGCTCAAGCCGCCCTACTTCCCGGCGGCCAAGGGCCTGTACCTCCAGCCGACCATCGTCAACAACGTCGAGACGCTCAGCAACATCCCGTGGATCGTCACGAACGGCGGCGAGGCCTACAAGCAGATCGGGTCACCGACCTCCACAGGCATGCGGATGTTCACCGTGTCCGGCCACGTCAACCGGCCCGGCGTCTTCGAGGTCCCCCAAGGTGTCACCACCTTCCGCGACCTGTTCGAGGCCCCGGAGTACTGCGGAGGCATCCGCAGCGGTCACTCCCTGAAGGCCTTCATCCCCGGCGGTGTCTCGGCCATGTGGTTCTTCCCCGAGCACGTCGATCTGCCCCTCGACAAGCCCACGATCGACAAGGCCGGCTCGATGCTCGGGTCGGGCGCGATCGTCGTGATGGACGAGACCACGGACATGGTCCTCGCCGCCTGGCGGATCGTGCGGTTCTTCGCGCGTGAGTCGTGCGGCAAGTGCACCCCCTGCCGGGAGGGCACCACCTGGCTCGAGCGCATCCTGCGTCGCATCATCGACGGCCATGGCCGACCGAGCGACATCGACCTGCTGATGGACGTCTGCGACAACATCAGCCCCGGCATCGCCTGGCCGCCCCGCCAGACGACGATCTGCCCGCTCGGCCCGTCGGCGGTGTCGCCGATCGCGTCGGCCATCCGGCGCTTCCGGGGCGAGTTCGAGGCCTACATCGAGCGGGGGTCCGCCGGGGGCCACGCGCCCGACGAGGAGCAAGTGCTGGCCGATGTCTGACGCGACCGAGAAGAAGAAGGCCACCGTCACGGTCACCGTCGACGGCAAGGAGATCGAGGCGCAGCCCGGCGAGCTCGTCATCGCCGCCGCGCAGCGTCACGGTGTCTACGTGCCTCGCTTCTGCTACCACGAGCGCATGGAGTCGGTGGGGATGTGCCGCATGTGCCTGGTGGACATCGACACCGGCCGTGGTCCGGCGCTCGGTGTCAGCTGCATGGTCACCGTCAGCGAGGGCATGAAGGTCGAGACCGAGAACGATCGGGTGAAGAAGGCCCAGGAGGGCGTGCTCGAGTTCCTCCTCATCAACCACCCGCTCGACTGCCCGGTCTGCGACAAGGGCGGTGAGTGCCCGTTGCAGGACCACACCTTCAGCCACGGCCCCGGCGAGAGCCGCTTCATCGAGGAGAAGCGGCACTACGAGAAGCCCATCGCCATCAGCGAGCTCGTCTACCTCGACCGCGAGCGCTGCATCCTGTGCGATCGATGCACGCGCTTCGCCAAGGAGGTGGCCGGAGACCCGTTGATCCACTTCGTGCAGCGGGGCAACCAGACGCAGGTCATGACGTTCCCGGACGAGCCGTTCGCGTCGTACTTCAGTGGCAACACGGTGCAGATCTGCCCCGTGGGCGCGCTGACGGCGACGCCGTACCGCTTCAAGGCCCGGCCGTGGGACCTCGACCAGACCGAGAGCACTTGCACCACCTGCTCGGTGGGCTGCCGCATCACGGTCCAGGCCAGCCGCAACCAGCTGCTGCGCTACCAGGGGGTGGACAGCGACCCGGTGAACTGGGGGTGGCTCTGCGACAAGGGGCGGTTCGGGTTCGAGAGCGTGAACTCCGAGCAGCGCCTGCGCAGCCCCCTCGTCCGTGAGGGTGACGACCTCGTGGAGGTGCCGTGGTCCCGCGCGCTCCTCGCGGCCGCCGATGCGTTGCAGAAGGCACTCGCCACGGGTGGGCCTGGCACCGTCGCGGTCATCGGTGGCGCGCGGGGTACGAACGAGGACGCCTACGCCTGGGCCAAGCTGGCCAAGGGTGTCCTCGGGACGGACAACGTGGACTGCCAGCTGGGCGACGGGCTCGATCCGGCGTTCGTGCTCGGCTTGCCCCGGGCCACCATCGACGAGGCGTGCTCGGCGCCCACCGTCGTGCTGCTCGGCCCCGATCTCAAGGAAGAGCTGCCGGTCCTCTACCTGCGCTTGCGCGACGCAGCTGAGAAGCGACGCACTCGGTTGGTAGAGCTGAGCGCCCACGGCTCCGGGCTCACGCCGTATGCCTGGAAGAGCTTGCGCCACCGCCCGGGCGAGCAGGCCACGCTGGTGCGCGCCCTGCTCGGCGGTGAGGCGAAGGCACCCGACGGCACGGGCGTCACCGAGGCGGACGTCGCGGCCGTTCGCGATCAGCTGGCCCAAGGACCCGTCGTGATCCTCGCCGGGCGACCCTCCCTCGCCGAGTCCGCCGACTTCGTACAGGACGCGCTGGCGCTGCTGCGCGCCGGCCTGCCCGCGGCCACGTTCTTGCCCGTGCTGCGGCGCGGCAACGTCACCGGCGCCATCGACCAGGGTCTGTCACCCGGCCTGCTGCCCGGCGGTGTCGCTCTCGCCGCTGCGGGCCCTGCCCTCACCGACCGCTGGCCGTCGGTGCCTTCCTCGGCCGGGCTGGACACGGGAGGCATCCTGGCCGCTGCTGCGGCCGGCCGCATCAACTGCCTGGTCCTCCTCGGTGCCGACCCGCTGGCCGACTTCCCCGACCGGGCCCTCGCCGAGCGTGCCCTGGCCGGCGCCACCACCATCATCGCCGTCGACACCATGCTCACCGAGTCATCGAGGAAGGCCGACGTCGTCCTGGCCGCGGCCGCCTTCGCCGAGAAGGCGGGTACGACGACCAACGTCGAAGGACGGGTCAGCACCCTCAGCCAGAAGGTGACGCCGGTCGGCACGGCCCATGCGGACTGGATCATCGCCGCTGACCTAGCGTTCCACCTCGGCCACGACCTTGGCCTGTCGTCGCTCGAGCAGATCTGGGACGAGATCCGCCAGGTGGCGCCCAGTCACGCCACGCTCACTCATGCTGATCTGACCGGCCACCACGACGGGCTGCTCCGTGGCGCGCCTGGCGACGCCTTCGTCTTCGAGCCCTCGGGGGTGACCCCGCCGCTGCCGCAGGGGTACGGCTTCCGTCTCGTGGTCAGCCGGCGTCTCTATGACGCCGGCACGCAGCTGGCCGCCTCGCCGAACCTGGCCGGCCTGGCGGCCGGTACCGTGCTGCACCTGAACCCGTGGGATGCCGACCGGTTGGGTGAGCCCGACGGCACCGCCGTCCGAGTCGAAGGCGCGAAGTCCACGCTGACGACCCCCATCGTTCGTGACGGTGGCGTGCCCCGCGGCGTCGCTTGGCTGGCCTACAACCAGGTCGACGTGAAGGTGGCGCGCCTGCTCGACGCCACCGCACCGGTCAACGACGTCGCCGTCGCGACACTCGGCCGCGGGGCACGTTGATGGTGCCGATCCTCGCCGCCGATCCGCTCCTGTCGGGCGGCATCGGTTGGGCAGACCTCTTCACCGTCATCGTGAAGGCTGTCCTTGCGTTCGTCATCCTGCTGGTCGCCGTCATCTTCATGATCTGGTTCGAGCGCAAGCTCATCGCCAAGATGCAGAACCGCATCGGCCCGGTCTGGGCCGGTCCCTGGGGCTTCCTCATCACGCTGGCCGACGGCATCAAGCTCTTCTTCAAGGAAGACCTCATCCCCGAGAGGGCCTCGCGCTTCGTCTTCCAGCTGGCGCCCTACCTCGCGCTGATCCCGGCGTTCGTGACGTTCTCGATCATCCCGCTGGGCGGCGACTTCAGCAACGGCAACGACGGCGTCGTCACCATCTTCGGCCAGGACACCTTGTTGCAGCTGGCCGATCCGCCGATCGGCATCCTGCTCTTCCTCGCCATGAGCTCGGTCGCGGTCTACGGCGTGATGCTGGCGGGCTGGTCGTCGGGCTCGAAGTACCCGCTGCTCGGCTCGGTCAGGGCCACCGCCCAGATGGTGAGCTACGAGGCGGCTCTGGGCCTCTCGGTCGCCACGGTGGTCCTCGTGACGGGCACCCTCTCCACGAACGGCATCGTGAACGCCCAGGACGACGTCCTCAGCTGGGGGCTCATCGCCACCGGCATCGTGCCGTTCCTGGTGTTCATGGTGGCTGGCACCGCCGAGCTCAACCGACCCCCGTTCGATCTGGTGGAGGCCGAGCAGGAGCTGGTCGGCGGCTTCCACACCGAGTACTCCTCCATCCGCTTCGCGCTCTTCTACCTTGCCGAGTTCATGAACACCGTGGTGATGTCGGCCATCATCGTCACCCTGTTCCTGGGTGGGCCCAGACCGCTGTTCGACATCCCGCTCATCCCGGCTGTGCCCGAGAGCATCCTGTGGTTCCTGGCCAAGCTGCTCGTGTTCCTGTTCGTGTACGTCTGGTTCCGGGCCACGCTCCCGCGCCTGCGCTACGACCAGCTGATGGACCTCGGTTGGAAGATCCTGATCCCGCTCGCCTTCGCCTGGTTCCTCCTCATCACGGCGCTGCGCCTGGCCGACGACGAGGACTGGAACCGCTTCCTGGTGGCGACCGTGTCCCTGCTCGTAGCGCTGGCCGGCTATGCCCTGCTGTTGCTCGCCTTCCGGTCGAGCGCCAGGCGGCGCGCCGCCGAGGGGACGATCTTCTGATGGGGCTGTTCAAGGGGTTCCTCGTCACGCTCCGCCAGATCGGCAAGCCGGTCACGACGCCGTACTCGGGTGGCATCGCCCGCAACGCGAAGGACGTGAAGACACCGAAGCCCGAACGCCTCCACGGCCGTCATGTGCTGAACCGCTACGAGGACGGCATGGAGAAGTGCATCGGCTGCGAGCTGTGCGCCGGGGTGTGCCCGGCCCGCTGCATCTACGTGCGCGGGGCGGACAACCCGCTCGACGAGCCGGTGTCGCCAGGAGAGCGGTACGGCTACGTCTACGAGATCAACTACCTGCGCTGCATCCACTGCGACCTGTGCGTGGAGGCCTGCCCCACCGAGGCCATCACCGAGACGAAGCTGTTCGAGTTCTCCTTCACCAACCGGCTTGATGCCATCTACACGAAGGACGAGCTCGTCGTCGGTGACGACGGCATGCCGCAGCAGCTGCCGTGGGAGGACTGGCGCGAGGGCGACGACCGAGATACCTCCGGCTGGATGCGAGCGACGGCCGCGGCCGGCGCCGCCGCCTTCGAGGGCCAGGTGTCCTGGGCCGGTGAGCTGGGCTACGGCGTGAGGCCGGCCGAAGCCGGTCAGTCCGCACCCGCCGATCCCGAGCACCTGGCGTCGCTGCTCGCCGCCAGGCGCCATCCGCTGACGGCGAGCGAGGCCGCGCACCACCAGTCCGAGCAGGACAGCCCGCCGCCAGGGCACGGGAGCCACGGGTCGTGATCGACACCATCGTGTTCGTGATCGCGGCCGCGGCCGTGCTCGCCGGCGCGTTGGGCGTGGTGCTGCGCAGCAACCCGGTGCACTGCGCGCTCAGCCTGGTCATGACGCTGTTCGGCGTGGCCGTCCTGTTCGCCACGCTGAACGCCAACTTCCTGGCTGCAGTCCAGGTCATCGTCTACGCCGGTGCCGTCGTGGTGCTGTTCCTGTTCGTCATCATGCTGTTCGGCGTCGATCGGGCCGAGCGACTGGCGGTCGAGCCCTTGAAGGGCCAGCGGCCCCTCGCGATCGTGTTCGGGATCGGCATGCTGGCCCTCACGCTCACCGCGGTCGCTGGTGGGTCGAAGGTCATCACCGGCCAGCCGTCGGTCGGCGGCGCCCTGTCCAGCTCCGAGCCCGACATCAACCAGCTGGCCCAGTCGCTGTTCTCCGACTACGTGTTCGCCTTCGAGATCACCGCGGTGCTGCTCGTCATCGCGGTCGTCGGCACGGTGATCCTGGCCCGACGCCCCCCACGCGATCGCTCGCCTGACGACGTGGACGCCGACCGATGATCGCCGCGCTCCAGCCGACCCCCAGCTGGTACCTCGTGCTGGGCGCGCTGGTGTTCACCATCGGCGGCGTGGGCCTGCTGGTGCGGCGCAACCCCATCGTGATGTTCATGTGCATCGAGCTGATGTTGAACGCGGTCAACCTCTCCTTCGTCGCCTTCGCCTTCGCTCTCGACGACGTCGCTGGGCAGACGGTCGTGTTCTTCGTGCTCGTGGTCGCCGCCGCCGAGGTCGTGGTGGGCCTCGGCATCATCGTTGCTGTCCTGCGCCGCAAGGCCGATGCCACGGCCGACGACATGGCGTTGATGAAGGGGTAGGGGAACCGTCGCGTGGTCGATCTCGTCTGGCTCATCCCGGCGCTGCCCCTGGCCGGCTTCGTGCTGCTCGTGCTGTTCGGGCGCCGCTTCGGCGAACCCGGCGCGGGCTGGCTGGCCACGCTCCTGGTCGGCGGCTCGTTCCTGGCCACGCTCGGGGTCTTCGCCGACCTCATGTCGCGGGCGGGTGATGACCGAGAGATCGTCGTCGATCTCTTCACCTGGATCCAGGTGGGCCGCCTCGACGTGAAGATGGCGTTCCTCGTCGACCCGCTGTCCATCACGATGTGCTTGTTCGTCACCGGCATCAGCGCCCTGATCCACCTCTACGCCATCGGGTACATGCACGGTGATCCGAAGTTCTCGAAGTTCTTCCTCTACCTCAACTTCTTCGTGTTCTCGATGCTGATGCTGGTCCTCGGGGAGAACCTCGTCGTCACCTTCCTCGGCTGGGAGGGCGTTGGCACCGCTTCCTACCTGCTCATCTCGTTCTGGTTCACCCGGAACACGGCCGCCGTCGCCGGCAAGAAGGCGTTCGTCACGAACCGCATCGGCGACTTCGGGTTCATGCTGGCGATGTTCCTCATCTTCCAATCGGTCGGCAGCCTCGGCTACCTGCAGCTCGATGCGGCGGCCGAGGGCCTGGCCACGGGGACCGCCACGGCCATCGCCCTGCTGCTGTTCCTCGGGGCCGTCGGCAAGTCGGCGCAGCTCCCGCTGTTCGTCTGGCTCCCCGATGCCATGGAGGGTCCGACGCCGGTGTCGGCGCTCATCCACGCCGCCACGATGGTCACGGCGGGAGTGTTCTTGATGGTGCGGGTGAACGGCGTGCTCTTCCAGTCCGAGGCTGCGGGGTGGACGATCGCCATCATCGGCGGGGTCACCGCGCTCTTCGCCGCCACCAGCGCGCTGTCCCAGAACGACATCAAGAAGGTGCTGGCCTACTCCACCATCAGCCAGCTCGGCTACATGTTCCTGGCCGTCGGCTCGGGCGGCTACGTGGCCGGCCTGTTCCACATGGTGACCCACGCCTTCTTCAAGGCGCTGCTCTTCCTGGGTGCCGGTTCCGTCATCCATGGCATGAACGACGAGCAGGACATGCGGTACATGGGCGCGCTCCGCAAGCTGCTCCCCATCACCGCGTTCACCTTCATCATCGGCTGGCTCGCCATCGCCGGCGTACCACCGTTCGCCGGCTTCTGGTCCAAGGACGAGGTGCTGCTCTACGCCTACAACAAGAGCCCGCTGCTCTGGCTGCTCGGCATCGTCACCGCAGTCCTCACCGCCTTCTACATGACCCGCCAAGTGATCCTCGTCTTCTTCGGCAAGGCGCGGTGGGAGGACGCTCGGCCGGAACCAGTCGCCGCGCCGGCGCCGTTGGCCGTCGGTGCCGCAGTCGCCGAGGACGCGCACCATCATGAGGGTGCCTCCACGCCGCACGAGTCCCCCTGGACCATGCTCGTGCCCCTCGTGGTGCTGGCCGGGTTGTCCATCTTCGGCGGCCTGCTGAACCTGCCCTTCAACGAGGACTGGCACTTCTTCGACCATTGGCTCGACACCGTCCCCTTCCTCGAGGAGACGTCGGCTGTCATCACCGTGAGCACCGCCGGGAAGTGGATCCTGGCCCTGGTCTCCATCGTCGCGGCCGTCGGCGGCATCGCGCTGGCGTGGCTGGTGTACGAGCGCAGGAAGGTCAAGGCGGTCGAGCCCCAGCTCTTCGCCCAGGGGTGGTACGTCGACCAGGGGTACGGCTGGGCGGTGGCCAACCCCGGCACCGTGGTGTTCGATGGGGCCGCCCAGTTCGACGCCAAGGTCATCGACGGCGCGGTCAACGGCACGGCCAGCACGGTGCGCAAGGTGGGCCAGGGGTTGCGGCCGCTCCAGAGCGGCTTCGTGCGGGCCTACGCGCTGGGCATCGGCCTCGGTGCCGTGGCGCTGCTGGCCTGGTT
>CAZTVJ010000543.1:0-5188 GCA_964616935.1 uncultured Acidimicrobiales bacterium
TGGTGCTCGCCGCCGGCTACGGCCTCGGCGGTGCCCTCGTGGTGCTGCAGGCAGCCAGCATCATCGCCTCGATCTGGGCGTTCGGTTGGCTCCGGAAGCTGGCGGCCAAGCACCCTCGCGCCACCCCGCGCTACGAGGTGCGGGTCATCATGCGGTACGCCTCGGTGAGCTGGCTGTCGTCGGTGGCCCAGCAGGGGCTCATGTGGGCCGACATCATCATCCTCGGGCTCTTCGTCTCCCCGTCGGAGGTCGGCATCTACCAGGTCGCCACCCGCCTCGTCCTGGTCGCCGGCATCGCGGTGCAGGCGCTCAACGCCTCGCTCGCGCCACGCGCCGCGGACCTGTTCCAGCGTGGGCAGCTGGACACCCTCAGGCGGCTCTACGTGGCCAGCTCCGAGTGGCTGGTACGGATCACCATTCCGTTGCTCGCCGTGCTGCTCGTGTGCGCCGAACCGCTCCTGCGCATCTTCGGCCCCGAGTTCGTCGCCGGGGTCACGGTGACCCGACTGCTGCTCCTGGGCATGCTCATCGACGCCGCCACCACCCAGGGTGGCATCGTGTTGAACATGTCGGGCCGCAACGCCATGAACATGGCGGACACCGTCGCCGTCCTCGTGCTCAACGTCGGCCTCAACGTCGTCATGATCCCGCAGCTCGGCATCAACGGCGCTTCGCTCGCCTGGGCCATCTCCCTGCTCGTCGTCGGTGTCCTGCGAGCCATCCAGGTCCGCCAGCACGTCATCCCCACCTACCCGCTTTCGTGGCGGGTGTTCAAGAGCGTCGGCGCCGCGCTGGCGTCGGTGGTCATCGGATGGGTCCTGTTCACGACCCTGCCGCTGTCCTGGGGCTTCGTCGTGGTGATGCCGGTGATGCTCGCGACCTACGTCGGCGGGCTGCTCCTGCTGGGGGTGGAGCACGACGACCGCCTCGTCGTTCGAGAGGTCCTTGCTCGCCTTCGCCCGGCCCGCACCGCGGGCGGCGTCGCGTGAGCACCAGCGATCGCCGGATGAGCGGAACGGCAGCGCTGAAGGGCCGGGTCAACGCCGTGCGGGAGTCGCTCCGTGAGCTGGGGCGCGGCCTCTCGCCCCGGTACCGACCCGGCACCGAGACGCTGGTGATCGACGAGCTCATCAGCCCATTGCGCTACGACGTGCTGGTGCGGAGCCACTTCTTCGAGCTGCTGGCCCGCCGACGCGAGGTGTTCGACCGTGACCCGCCGGCGTTCGTCGAGCTCGCCCGCGAGATCGACTACTACGCTTGGTTCACCGAGGTTGCCGTGCATGCCATCGGCATTGCGGGCCGGTCGACGGAGGACATCGACGCTGCGTTCCACCGCCGGGTGTTGCGCAGCGCCGCGCTGGCCGACAGCGTCGCCGCCAAGGGATTCGTGGCCAAGCCACCGCTCACGATCCGGGCCAGCGATGGCGCGGTCACCTCGACGGGCAAGCGCCTCGGCCCGCGCCGCTACCCGCTCGACGGCTGCCACCGGCTGGCGCTGCTCCGCCAGCTCGGCCGGCGAGAGCTTCGGCCCGGCGAGTACCGGGTCACCTCGGGCACGGGCTCCTTGCTCGACAACACGGCCAAGCTCATCCCCGCGCTCGGGCTCGATGCTGGGGAGTACTACCCCTTCGTGGCGTCGGGCTACGTCGGGGGGCTGGTGCGCAACGGCGACGAGCTGAGGGCGGCCGTGCGAGCGCAGCGTGGTGACCGGTTGGCCGAGGTCGATTCGGTGGTGGCCGCCGATGGGGCGCTGCTCCTCCGGTCGTGACGGCGGCTCGCCGCCGGTTCGAGGCCGGCGGCAGTCAGGCGGCGGCGATCTCCTCCGCGGCCTCCGCCACGGTAGGGACCTCTGGCGTGCGCTTGAACACCATCGTCACGGCCCGGGCCAGGACCTGCTCGACGGTCGCCAGCATGATGACGATGTCGAGCGTGACCGACCAGTTGTCGACGTAGAAGAGGTCGAGCCGGCGGTACGCGGAGAACGACGGGTTGTCGCGGGCCTCCACCTGCCAGAGGCCGGTGATGCCCGGGCGTACGCGCGTGCGGGTGAGGAGCCCGGCGTCGAAGAGGGCGACTTCGTCCGGGAGCGCCGGGCGGGGTCCCACCAGGCTCATGTCGCCGCGCACCACGTTGAAGAGCTGGGGCAGCTCGTCGAGGCTGGTATCGCGGAGGAACTGGCCGACGCGGGTGACGCGGGGGTCGCGCTCCATCTTGAACAAGGGGCCGCTGCGCTCGTTGGTCTCCTGAAGGGCGGCCAGGCGGGCCTCGGCGTCGACGACCATCGTGCGGAACTTCACGCAGCGAAACAGCTTGCCGTTGCGGCCGACGCGGACCTGCTTGAAGAAGATGGGGCCACGGTCGTTCAGCTTCACGGCCAGCGCGAGCACCACGATCAGCGGCGACAGGACGACGAGGGCGAGCAGGCTGCCGACCAGGTCGATGACGCGCTTGATGGCGAGCTGGCCGCGACGCAGACCACTCGGCTCGACGTAGAAGAGAGGTTCGTGGGCGAGAGGTAGGGCCCGCAGGCGCCGGTAGTCGATGCCGCGCACGCCGCTCGACAGGTGGATGTGGGCGTGCTGAAGCTGGAGCTGGCGCACGAGGTCGTTGAGCACGTGGTGCGAGAGATCCCCGGCGGCGATGACCACACCGCCCACGCCGTCCGGCCCGACCAGGGTGGGGGCGTTCTCGGCGGTGGCCATCCACAGGGCACCGATGCCGTTGCGCTCCGCGTCGTCGCGGTCGCCGGCCACGCCGACGACCCGGAAGCCGAGGTCGGGGTGGCACTGCATGAGATCGACCAGGTCCGCGCCTTCGGCCTTCGTGCCGATGACCACGACATCACGGAGGAAGCGACCGTGGCGGCGAGCGTTCGTGAGCCAAGCGCGGTACGCCGACCGACCGATGACCAGGAACACCAAGGACAGCACGCTGGCCACGAGCGCCTCGCGCCAGCTGAACGGGATGCGCAGGGCCCGGAAGAGCAGGTAGCTGACGACGCCGAGGACGACGCAGCTGCGGAACAACCGGGACATCTCGACAGTGCGGACTGTGGCGATGCGGAACAGGTACAGCTCGTTGGCCCGGATGACGAGCAGTCCGATGGTCACACCACCAGCCAGGACAGCGAGCGCCTGGAGCGGGTTGCGGCCGTTGTTGTACGGCAGCACGAAGAGGGCGCAGAGCCAACCTGCGGTGAGGGCGACGACGTCGGCGGCCACGAGCGAGACCCGCAGCTTGTTGCGCCGCAACCACAGCCGGGCCCGTCCGACCGGGGAGCCGGTCGGTTCAGCGGGAGGCTCGACGTCGTCGACGAAGGACACTTCGTTCAAGATGGCCATGACGACATCGCTCCGCTTCCGCCTCCCCGTCCTGTCGCACCGCCCGTTGTGCGACAGCTGCACGCTAAGGACCGCCCCCCCGTGCAGCAAGGGTCGTACGGACTATCCCCCTCGGCGGGATCGTCCGTCAAGCGCCTCCTCCGGAGTTCGCCTTGCCGCCACCAGCTGCTTGGGCCGCCACGGCAGCGGCTGCTGTTGCGATCGCCTCGGCATCACCGAGATAGCCGGCCTCGACAACGTGCACGCGGTGGTCGAGCTCGTAGCGGCGGGGTACCCCCGTCGGGATGTTGACGTCGGCGATGGCGTCATCGGAGATGCCCTCAAGGTGCTTCATCAAGGCCCGGAGCGAATTCCCGTGGGCCACCACCAGCACGCTCCGGCCCGCCAGAAGCTCAGGGACGACGTCGTCGTACCAGTAGGGAAGCACGCGTTGCACGACGTCCTTCAGGCACTCCGACGACGGCAGGACGTCGGGAGCGAGCCACCGGTATCGGGGATCGGTCGCCGGGTGCTCCGGGCTGTCTGCGGCTAGCGGCGGCGGCGGCACGTCGTACGAGCGGCGCCAGAGATGGGTCTGTTCGTCCCCGTACCGCTCGGCGGTCTGGCGCTTGTTCCTGCCCTGGAGGTCGCCGTAGTGGCGCTCGTTGAGGCGCCACGAGCGCACGACCGGCAGCCATGACTGCCCGAGGGCCTCCAGCGTCAGGTTCGCGGTCTTGATCGCGCGGACGAGCAACGAGGTGTGGACGACGTCGAACTCGAGCCCGGCGGCTGCCATCGTCCGTCCGGCCTCGGCCGCCTCGGTCTCACCCTTCGCGCTCAAGGGCACGTCGTGCCAGCCGGTGAACAGACCCTCCTTGTTCCACGTGCTCTCGCCATGGCGGAGGAGGACGAGCGTGCTCATGTCCGCCGACGGTACCGCGGCGCTCCCCACCCTGACCTGTCCATCTGCGGGCCGTTGCCCACCGCAGGTGTGTCCAACGGCCCGCAGAAGCCTGGACGACGGGGCGGGTGCGCCTGGGCGGCGCGTATCTTGAGTGTCTATGACTCAGGTTTTCTGTTGGACAGGTTGTGGTGGGCCCGCCACCTCGCTAGGGTTCGTGTACACGTTCACTCGTTCTCTCTGGAGGCTCTCCCCATGCCCAAGGCGGTCGGTATCGACCTCGGCACCACCAACTCCGTCGTCTCGTTCCTCGAGGCCGGCGACCCGGTGGTCATCCCCAACTCCGAAGGCGGCCGCACCACGCCGTCGGTCGTCGCCTTCTCCAAGGCCGGTGAGGTCCTCGTCGGCGAGGTGGCTAAGCGCCAGGCCATCACCAACCCGGATCGCACCATCCGCTCGGTGAAGCGGCACATGGGCACCGGCTGGTCGATCGACATCGACGGCAAGAAGTACTCCGCGCAGGAGATCTCGGCGCGCGTCCTGCAGAAGCTGAAGCGCGACGCCGAGTCGTACTTGGGCGACACCGTCACCCAAGCCGTCATCACCGTCCCGGCCTACTTCGACGACGCTCAGCGCACCGCCACGAAGGAGGCTGGCCAGATCGCCGGGCTCGAGGTGCTGCGCATCATCAACGAGCCGACGGCGGCGGCGCTGGCCTATGGCCTCGACAAGAAGACCGGCTCCAAGACCATCGCAGTGTACGATCTCGGCGGCGGCACCTTCGACGTCTCGATCCTGGAGATCGGCGACGGCGTGTTCGAGGTGAAGTCGACGAACGGTGACACGTTCCTCGGCGGCGAAGACTTCGACATGCGTCTGGTGAGCTACCTCGCCGACGAATTCAAAAAAGAGCAGGTCATCGACCTGCGCAAGGACAAGCTTGCGGTGCAGCGCCTGAAGGAAGCTG
>CAZTVJ010000544.1:0-10160 GCA_964616935.1 uncultured Acidimicrobiales bacterium
ACGCCGAGCAGGTGCTCGACGCCGGTCTGAAGGAGGCCCGCACCCGGACGCCGAAGGAGAAGCCGGGCGTCACTTTCAAGGCCCCGGCCGGTGCGCTCGTCGTGCAGGACCCGCGCAACGGCCAGATCCTGGCCATGGCCTCCAACCCGCCGTTCGACAACCGCTTCTTCGTGGGCGGCATCAGCCAGAAGAAGTACGACGAGCTGTTCGGCGACGGCTCGGGCAACCCGCAGGTGAACCGGGCGGTGCAGGGCGGGTACCAGATCGGCTCCACGATGAAGCTGTTCACCTCGGTGGCGGCTCTCAACTCCAAGATCTTGCCGTACGCCAACTTCGACATCGACGACACCGGCACCTACGAGATCCCCGACTGCAAGGACGAGCCGAGCGGCTGCGTCAAGAGCAACGCCGGCGGGGCTCTCTACGGCAAGATCAACCTGCCCGAAGCGCTCATCGTCTCGAGCGACGTCTACTTCTACGGCCTCGGCAACGACATGTGGCGCAACCTCAAGACGCCGTACCTCCAGGAAGAGGTCCGGCGCTTCGGGTTCGGCCAGAAGTCCGGCATCGACCTGCCCTTCGAGAAGGCTGGCATCGTCCCGACGAAGGAGGTGAAGGCCGAGCTGGCGGCCAAGGGCATCATCAGCAAGCGAGAGGGCCGGAACTACTTCACCGGCGACAACATCCAGCTCGCCATCGGCCAGGGCTTGCTCTCGGTCACGCCGCTGCAGCTCGTCGGTGGCTACAACACCTTCGCCAACGGCGGTACGCACTGGCGACCGCTGATCGCACTCAACGTGCTCGCTCCGGGTACGCCCGACGGCGCGGTGGCGGGCGTCGTCGACCTGACGCAGGGGAGCATCGTGCGCTCCTTCGATCCTCAGGTCCTGGACCAGGTCAGCCTGCCGCCGACCGTGTACTCGCCCATCCTCCAGGGCCTCGTCGGAGTGCTGCGCAGCTACGTGAACGGGCACAAGGGCACCGGCGTGGAGCCGTTCCGCACCTACAACTACGAGGCCTACCCGATTGCCGGGAAGACCGGGACGGCCCAGGACGCCACGAAGCTCGATGAGAAGGACAACTCGTTGTTCGTCGGCTTCGGCCCGATCAAGGCAGGTGAGCCGGCGCAGTACACGATCGGCGCCGTGCTCGAGCAGGCGGGCTACGGCTCCTGGTCCGCCGCTCCCGTCGTGCGCTGCATGTTCGAGGCCATCTCCGGCCAGCGAGCGATGGCCGAGCCGATCGAGGCCGAGCCGCTCGACAAGGATGCAGCCACCAGGGCCGCCGTGCTTCCAGCGCTGACCGACACGACCTGCCTCGTCAACCCGCCGTCGGACATCAACGACTGATGGCGGTGTCGACGCTCGTCCGGCGGCAGGTGGACGCCCTTCGACGGCATCCGAACGACCCGCGCCAGCACGTCGACTGGATGTTGTTCGTCGCCGTCGCCGGCCTGGCTCTGGTCGGCGTCGTCGCCATCTACAGCGCTCGGTATCAGTCGCTCACGGTGCAGGGCCTGGACCCGTACTACTTCGTGAAGCGCCAGGGCATCGCCCTCGGCCTGGGCGTCGTCGGGATGGCCATCGTCCTGGCCGTCGACTACCGCCGTTGGCGGGACTTCGCACCGTGGTTCTACGGCGGCACCAGCGTCTTGCTGGTCGTGCTGCTGTTCGTCGGTCGCTCGAACAAGGGCGCGGTCGCCTGGTTCGACGTGGCCGGGTTCCAGCTGCAGCCTTCCGAGCTGGCCAAGGTCACGCTCATCCTGATGCTCGCCGCCTACCTCGGCGCGTCCACCAAGGGCGAGTCGTTGCCGTTCAACCGCTTCGTCGTGGCGATGCTGATCACGGCGGTGCCCATGGGTCTGACGCTGGCTCAACCCGACCTCGGCACGGCTTCGGTGATGGCTGCCATCACGATGGGGGTGCTGCTGGTGGCTGGTGCTCAGACGAAGCACATCCTCGTCATCACGGCCATGGGCCTGCTCACCGTCGGTGTCCTGGTCGGTACCGGTCAGCTCGACAAGTACCAGCAGGACCGGCTGCTCAACTTCATCCGCAACAGCTCGAGCATCTCGGTGACGAGCCAGGACACCGAGCTGGAGAAGCGGCTGCGGGCGTCGGCGGTCCAGGTGGACAACTCCGAGGCGGCGATCACCAAGGGTGGCCTCATCGGTGCCGGTTTCTTGACCGGCTCGATGACCAACGGTGGCTACGTGCCCGAACAGCACACCGACTTCGTGTTCTCGGCCGTGGGCGAGCAGTTCGGGCTCCTGGGCACCATGGTCGTGCTGCTGCTCTATGCACTCCTGGCCTTTCGGATCTTCCGGACCGCCCAGCTGGCGGCAGATCTGACGGGCTGCCTCATCGCCACCGGGACGCTGGCCATGCTGGCCTGGCACGTGTTCCAGAACATCGGGATGACGATGGGGATCATGCCGGTGACCGGCATCCCCGCGCCCCTGCTGTCCTACGGCGGGTCCTCGACGGTGGCGTTCTTGCTGCTCATCGGGCTCGTGCAGAACGTCCACATGCGTCGCTACGTCTAATTGGCGGCTCGCCGCTGATCTCCCTCGCCGCATCAGGTGCTGGGTAAACTCCTGGGAACATGACTTCGCTCTGGCCACGGCTCGAACCGCTCCTGGCCAAGGTCCAGAAGCCGGCTCGGTACATCGGGTGCGAGGACGGAGCGCTCGTTCCGGAGCACGCTCCGGGCAAGGTGGCCTGGCTCCTGATCTACCCGGACGCCTACGAGATCGGCCTGCCCAACCAGGGGCTTCAGATCCTCTACGAGATCCTCAACGAGCGCGGCGACGCCGTCGCCGAGCGGTCCTACGCGCCCTGGGGTGACCTCGAGGTGCTCTTGCGCGCTCGCGGCCTTCCCCTGTTCTCCGTCGACACCCACCGGCCTGCGGCCGAGTTCGATCTGCTTGCCTTCAACCTGTCGGCCGAGCTCGTCTACACGAACGTCCTGAACTGCATCGACCTCGCCGGCGTGCCGGTGCGGGCAGAGCAGCGAGGCCCCGAGCACCCGATCGTCGTCGCGGGTGGCCACTGCGCGTTCAACCCGGAACCGCTCGCCGACTTCGTCGACGTCTTCGTGATGGGCGACGGCGAGGAGATCGTCACCGAGATCAACGAGGTCGTACGGCAGTGGACGGTGAGTGGGCGCACCCCTGGATCACGCGAGCACGTGCTGCGGGAGCTCTCCCACGTCACCGGCGCCTACGTGCCCTCGATGTACGACGTCGACTACGACGGTCCTGCGCTGGTGGCCGTCACGCCCCGCTACCCGGACGTCCCCGCCCGGGTGGAGAAGCGCACCGTCGCCAACCTCGCCGACTGGCCGTACCCGAAGCGTCAGCTCGTGCCCCTCACCGAGGTGGTCCACGACCGCCTGAACGTCGAGGTGTTCCGAGGGTGCACCCGCGGCTGCCGGTTCTGTCAGGCGGGCATGATCACCCGCCCGGTTCGCGAGCGCCCGGAGGAGCAGGTGCGCACGATGGTCCGCGAGGGCCTGCTGCGCACGGGTTACGACGAGGTGGCACTCACCTCGCTGTCCACCGCTGACTTCAGCGGCATCGAACGCGTCGTGGCCGACACCGTCGACGACACCAGCCTCTGCGGCCCGGTGAGCGTCAGCTTGCCGTCGTTGCGGGTCGACGCCTTCACCGTGGGCATCGCCGCTCAGGTGTCGAAGGCGCGGCGCACCGGGCTCACGTTCGCACCGGAGGCAGGCACCTGGCGGCTGCGCCAGGTGATCAACAAGCTCATCGTCGAGGACGACCTCTACGGCGCGGCGGAGTCTGCGTTCTCCCAAGGCTGGACCCGCATGAAGCTGTACTTCCTCGTCGGCCTCCCCACCGAGACGGACGAGGACACCCTCGGAATCGCCGAGCTGGCGAAGCGCTGCGTGGAGATCGGCAAGCGCCACACCGGGCGAGCCTCGGTGACGGCCAGTGTTGGTGGCTTCGTGCCCAAGCCGCACACACCGTTCCAGTGGTTCGGCCAGAACACCGCCACCGAGCTGCGCCGCAAGATCGGCCTGTTGCGTGATGCCACCGCGAAGTCCAGGGGGGTGCAGCTGAAGTGGCACGACCCGCGGGCGACGCTGGTCGAGGGCATCGCCAGCCGTGGCGACCGGCGCATCGGGCGGGTCATCGAGCGGGTGTGGCGAGCGGGCGGCACGTTCCAGGAGTGGAGCGAGATGTTCGACCTCGGCCTGTGGGAGGACGCGATGGCCGCTGAGGGCCTCTCCGTCGACCACTACGTCCACCGCCATCGCACGCAGGACGAGGTCCTCCCGTGGGACCACATCTCCGCCGGGCTGCACCACGACTTCCTCTGGCAGGACTGGCAGGCCGCGCTGGCCGCCAGCGGTGTCGAGGACTGCCGTTGGACGCCCTGCTACGACTGTGGCGTCTGCACCGGCTACGGCATCGAGCACGTCGTCGCCTCCCCGGTTGCCCCCGCCGGGGGCAGCCAGGGCACGGGCCAGAACCTGGCGCGTGGCGGCGAGGTGAGCGTGCCACTTCTGGTCCGCCGCCCCGAACCGGTGGCGGGGTAGGCGCGCCGATGCGGGCCAGGGTGCGCTTTTCGAAGTTGGGCAAGGTCCGGTGGACGAGCCACCGCGACGTCGCCCGCATGTGGGAGCGGGCCCTGCGCCGGGTGTCGGTACCGGTTGCCCTCACGGAGGGGTTCAGCCCCCGACCCAAGCTCGCCTTCGGTCTGGCGCTGTCCACCGGCCACGAGTCGCTGGCCGAGTACCTCGACGTCGAGCTGGCACCCGGGTACGAGGCCGACCTTGCGGCATGGCCGGCGCTGCTCAGCCCGGCGCTACCGGTCGGGCTGGAGGTGCTCGCCGCGGTGCCGACCCAGGCCGGTGCGACGTCGCTGCAACAAGATGTCACGGCGTGCACGTGGGAGATCGAGGTGGCGGGCGTCGAGCCGGGTGCCGCCCGCGACGCCGTCGAGGCCGCCTTGGCGGCGACGTCGCTCGTGGCGACGAGGACGCGCAAGGGCCACGATGTCACCGACGATCTCCGCCCGGCGATCGTCCGGCTGGCGGTCACCGGCCCGGCAGCCACCCCCGGAGCCAGCCTGTTGACGGCCGACCTGGCGACCCAGCCGAGGTCGCTGCGCCCGTCCGAGCTCGTCGGGGTCGTGTTCCCCGGCGTGGACGAGGCTCGGGTGCTCCGCACCCACCAATGGATCGACCATGAAGGCCAGCGCACCGAGCCCATCCGGCTCGACGTGGCGCGGCCCCCGCACCTGATCGGCGCGGGCGCATGAGAAGGGACGCCCCCGATGACCGACCCACTCGTCAGCGAAGCTGCTGCCGGCGCGCCGGAACCGAGCCTGCCCGAAGCAGGCGCTGAAGGCGGCGGTGCCGCCGATCCGCTCGGCTCGCCGGCGCGCCGTCGCCGGCGTGGCTCGCGTGGCGGTCGTGGCCGCTCGCGTGCCCGCGGGGACGGCACACGATCGGAGGCCGACAACGCCGACGACCAGGCCGGCGACGAGCAGCCCGACGATGCGGGACCCACCGACGAGCAGCCCGAGCTGCCCGAACGTCCCATCGAGGGCAAGGTTCAGTCGCCCGAGATCGCGGCGCAGGTGCTGGTGCCCCGACCCCGCATCGGCGACTCGCGGCCCGCTCCTCACCCGGCCGGAAACGCGGTCCTCTCGACGGCTACACCGACGACCACACCGACGACCGAGCCGGCCAAACGGCGGCGTCGAGGTGGACGCAGCCGTGCGGGCGCGGCCGCAGGCGGGCCGGTCGGTGATCTCGCGCATCGCGACGATCCGGTCGAGCTCGATGAGGACACCCTCGAGCGCCGGCGCGGCAAGGAGCGCAAGGGGCGCCCGGTCGGCCGCTACCTCATGGGCGTCCACGTCACGCCTCGCCTCACCCAGATCGCCGTGCTCGAGGGTCGGAACCTGATCGAGCACTACGTCAGCCGCCCGTCGGACGACATCAGCCAGATCCACGGCAGCATCTACCTGGGAAGGGTCCAGAACGTGCTGCCCGGCATGGAGGCCGCCTTCGTGGACATCGGCACCCCGAAGAACGCGGTGCTCTACCGAGGCGACGTGCAGTACGACGCCGAGGACATCGTCGAAAAGGGTGAGCGTCCCCGCATCGAGCAGATGTTGAAGGCCAAGCAGGTGATCGTCTGCCAGGTCACCAAGAACCCCATTGGCGCGAAGGGGGCGCGGCTCACCCAGGAGGTCTCGCTCCCCGGCCGGTTTGTCGTCCTCATCCCCAACAGCCGCACGTACGGCATCTCCAAGCGGCTCCCCGACGACGAGCGCAAGCGGTTGCGAGCCATCCTCGACAAGGTGAAACCGGACGAGCACGGCGTCATCGTGCGCACGGCCGCCGAGAACGTCGTCGAGGAGGAGCTCCGCCGAGACGTCGAGCGCCTGCTCGCACAGTGGTCCCAGATCGACGAGCTGGCCCGAAAGCGACCGGCCCCGTCGCTGCTCTACCGGGAGCCGGACATGGCGGTCCGAGTCATCCGCGAGGAGTTCAACAAGGAGTACCGAGGCGTCGTCATCGACGACCAGGTCCTGTTCGACGAGGTGCAGAGCTACGTCACCTCCATCAGCCCCACCCTCGCCGATCGGGTCGAGCGCTACGACGCCGACGACGAGGGGCTGCCCTTGTTCGAGCGCTTCCACATCCACGAGCAGCTGCACAAGGCGCTCGACCGCAAGGTGTGGCTGCCCTCCGGAGGTTCGCTGATCATCGAGCACACCGAGGCGCTCACGGTGATCGACGTGAACACGGGCAAGAACGTGGGCACCTCCAACCTGGAGGAGACGGTGTTCCACAACAACCTGGAGGCGGCCGAGGAGATCGCTCGACAGCTGCGCCTGCGAGACATCGGCGGCATCATCGTCATCGACTTCATCGACATGGAGATCCGGGAGAACCGCCACCGGGTGGTCGGCGCCTTCAAGGATGCACTGGCCCGGGACAAGACCCGCACGCAGGTGTTCGACATCACCGAGCTGGGCCTGGTGGAGATGACCCGCAAGCGCATCGGCGAGGGTTTGCTGACGTCGTTTGCCGGCACCTGCTCGATGTGCGAGGGCCGAGGTGTGCTGATCGACCACGACCTGCTGGACTAGCCCGGTGGCGCCGGCGCGTTGAGATCGGGGTGCTGGCGCGGCTAGAGTCGACAGGCTATGTATGCCGTCATCGCAACTGGTGGGAAGCAAGAGCGCGTCGCCGAGGGCCAGCAGCTCGAGGTCGAGCTGCTGGGCGCCGACGAAGGTGCCGAGGTCTCCTTCACCCCGGTCCTCCTGGTGGACGGCGAGCTGGTGCTCGCCACGCCCGACCAGCTGAAGGGGGCCAGCGTCACGGCCACCGTGGTCGGAGAGGCCAAAGGCCCGAAGATCAACGGCTTCGTGTACAAGCGGCGCACCAACCAGCGTCGCCACTACGGGCACCGCCAGCACTACACCACCATCGAGATCACCAAGATCGCCAAGGGCTGAGGGAGCTTCCGAGATGTCCAAGACCAAGGGTGGAGGTTCCACCCGCAACGGGCGGGACTCCAACGCTCAGCGCCTGGGCGTGAAGGTCTACGACGGCACGGCCGTCACCGCTGGGTCCATCATCGTGCGCCAGCGGGGCACGAGATTCCATCCGGGCAACAACGTCGGCCGGGGCGGCGACGACACGCTGTTCGCCCTCATCGACGGCACCGTGAAGTTCGGCGAGCGCAAGGGCCGCAAGATCGTCGACATCCACGCGCTCGTGTCCGCCTGACGTCCTGCCTGGCGTCTAGCCCGACCTGGGGAATCCCTCACCAGCGGGCGTCTATGCCCTTGGGCAGCCTGTCCGGGTCCCACCCGAGCAACGAGACGGCCTGCTGGAACGCAAAACGGTCGGTCATGCCGCCGACGTAGGTGACGGCAGCGCGCAGGGCGTCGATGCTGCCGGCGTCGAGCCCGCCATGGCGGTCGGCCGGGAGCAGGTTGGGCCGATCGGCGAAGCGTTCGACGAGCGCCTGCAGCACCCGCACCACGGCGTCGGCTTGGGCCAGCGATGCCGGTCGCAAGTAGATGTGCTCGTAGTTGAACTGGCGGAACGTCGCCAGCACGTCGGCCTCCTGGGCGGCCATCCCCACCTGGCCGGAGGCCGCGCTGGCGACGATCAGCGCCTCGACCAGGGTGCCGAGCTGCTCACCCCGTGTGGTGCCGGCTCCCTCCTGGACGGCGGCGGGGAGCATCGCGGGCGTGACGACTCCGGCCGCCACCGCGTCCTCGAAGTCGTGGCAGACGTACGCGATGCGGTCGGCCCAGCTGACGACCTCACCCTCGGGCGTGGACGGGGCGGGGCGCGACCACGAGTGGTTGCGGATGCCGTCGAGCGTCTCCGTGCACAGGTTGAGCGGCGCCAGCACCACATCCGCCCCCCAGACGGCGTGGTCGTAGCCACCGTCGACGTAGGGGGACAGCGCGTCCTCGCTGGCATGCCCCCCGGGGCCGTGCCCGCAGTCGTGGCCGAGCGCGATGGCCTCGGTGAGGGCCACGTTGAGGCCGAGGCCCCGAGCGGCAGCCGTGGCCACCTGGGCGACCTCCAGGGCATGGGTGAGACGGGTGCGCTGGTGGTCGTCGGGGAAGACGAACACCTGGGTCTTGCCGGCCAGGCGCCGGAACGCGCTGGCATGCAGGATGCGGTCTCGGTCGCGCTCGAAGCAGGTGCGGAACCGGTCGGGCTCCTCGGGCCGGGCGCGGTGGCCCGCACCGATGGCCCGAGTGGCGTTCGGGGCGAGGGTGACCTCCTGACGCTCTTCGCGACCCTCCCGGCGGACGAGGGCCGGCATCCCCGGCCCGGCGAACGAGTCGGCATGGGCCAACCGGAGCTCGCCGGTCGGGGCGTGGCCCGCCATGGTGGCCGCCCAACGGCGCGTCCGTTCGTTCATCAGCGTCAGGGTACCGACCAGCGTCATGCCCCCTGAGCGGCGGGATGTGTGTCCCGAGAGGCCCGTTGCGTAGCGGCCCTCACCTCCACCCGGCCGGCGTGAGGCTTGCACCGCAGGACTCGGCCGGTGTTCGTGGCGTACCAGCGCACCTGGGCGGCCACGACCGCGGGGTCGAGATCGGCCCGGCACTCGACATCGACCACGCCCTGCTGCTCGGCCTGGCGGACGACCGCCTCGAGCACCTCGGCGTAGTGGGGAAGGAAGATCACCTCGTTCATGCGGGACACGATGACAAGGGGGTGTTACAGGGTTCCGGAGCGTGGGCCGCCAGGGGGGTGATCGAGGCCCTTCCCGGGGCTCCCGGTAGCCTGACCGACTGCCATGGTGGGGTTCGTCGACGAGAGCCAACTGAACGTGCGGGGCGGCGACGGCGGTGCCGGCTGTGTCAGCTTCCGCCGGGAAGGGCCGGAGACGATGGGCGGTCCCAACGGCGGCGACGGTGGCAAGGGGGGCGACGTCTGGCTGGTGGCTGACCGCAACGTCGCCTCGCTCCTCGGCTTTCGTGATCACCCGCACCGGCGGGCCGGCAGCGGGGTCCACGGCAAGGGAAAGGACCTCCACGGCAAGCGCGGCGGGGACATGGTCGTCCACGTGCCTGAAGGCACAGTCGCGCGCGACCTCTACAACGGTCAGGTGCTGGCCGACCTCGTGCGCCATGGCGACCGGTGGTTGGCGGCGGCCGGTGGTCGGGGCGGTCGCGGCAATGCCAAGTTCCTGTCCAATCGCCGCCGGGCCCCCGGGTTCGCCGAGCAGGGCGAGCACGGCGAGGAGCGGTGGCTGAAGCTCGAGCTGAAGCTCATGGCGGACGTTGCGCTGGTCGGTCTGCCCAACGCCGGCAAGAGCACGTTCATCTCGCGCATCTCGGCGGCCAAGCCGAAGATCGCGGCGTACCCGTTCACGACCCTCGAACCCCACCTGGGCGTCGTGCGGCTGGACGACGGCTTCGAGATGGTCGTGGCCGACATCCCCGGGCTCGTCGACGGCGCCAGCGAGGGCCGTGGCCTCGGGCACCAGTTCCTCCGCCACGTGGAGCGGGCGCGCGTGCTGTGCGTCCTCGTCGACCTCGCTTCGGTGGAGGATCGGGCACCTCGGGAACAGGAGGACGCCTTGCTCCACGAGCTGGGCGCCTACCGGCCCGAGCTGCTCGAGCGGCCCCGCCTCGTGG
>CAZTVJ010000545.1:0-4408 GCA_964616935.1 uncultured Acidimicrobiales bacterium
CGTCGGCTCGTTCGAGGGTCGTGCGGAAGTTGCGCGGCTCGCGTTCGGCCAGCAGCTCGGCCAACCACCGATGCTTCGCACCGAAGATCTCGGCCGCGGCGAGCGGCATGAGCGAGAGCCGATGTGCTCGACCGGTGAGCGTCTCGGTCCCAGGCGGCAACAGGAACGAGCTCACCGACCCGGCGAGCAGGAACCGGGCCGCCCCGCCCTGGCGGTCGACAACTCGCTTGACGTAGGAGAGCACCTCCGGGGCGCGATGGAACTCGTCGATTGCCACCAGCCCTGGCGATGCCAGCGCGGAACCGACGTCCTCACGAACGAGCTGGAGCACGCTGTCATCGTCGAGGTCGAGCACGAGCGCGTTCCGTCGATGGGCGATCGAGCGCAGCAGCGTGGACTTGCCGGATCCTCGGGGGCCTTCGAGCAGGATCGCCGGCTCTTCGTCGAGCAGCCGGTCGATGAACGGATCGGCCCACCGTTCCACGTGCTCGATCGTCGGGATCACGCTTCCAGCCTAGCTCAAACCGACGAATCGTCCCGCTCCAACTTGCATGATCGTCCCGACGCTCTTTACATGATCGTCCCATGTCTGGCTTCACGATCGTCCCGGCTTCGGATCGTTGTGACACCCTCGAGCGAGCCTTGCCGTCGACAGACAAGGAGGCCGTGATGGTGGTGTACGTGACGTACCGGGTGCCCGTCGAGGTGGAGCTGGAGATCGAGACCGGCGAGATCATGGACGTGCACATCGTCGATGAGAAGTTGGAGGGGCCGCTGGGCGTCTTCGACTACGAGCTGCAGCCCATCAAGGGCCGCCTCAAGAAGCGGGCGCTGGAACTCGTCGAGGTGGCCGAGTGGCCCGGCTGGACCTTCGGCTACTGACCCACACGACGACCGGTCGCGACCGGCTTGGTCCCGGATTGGTCCTTCTCAGGTCCTTCCTTCAAACGAACAGGGCGAAACTGAACGTATCTAGAAGGACACAAAAGACCAGGTCAGAGGCACTACGCCCGAAAAGCCGCAGACCGCGAAACCCGTGCTACACGTTGAAGCGGATCTCCAGGACGTCGCCGTCCTGCACCTCGTAGTCCTTGCCCTCGACGCGCAGCTTGCCGATCTCCTTGGCCTTCTGCCACGAGCCGATCTCCAGCAGCTCGTCCCATCGGATCACCTCGGCTCGGATGAAGCCGCGCTGCAGGTCGGTGTGGATCACGCCGGCCGCATCGGGAGCCTTCCCGCCGGCTCGCACCGTCCACGCCCGGCTCTCCTTGTCGCCGGTCGTGAGGAAGGTCCGCAACCCCAGCAGGTGATACGCCGAGCGCACGAGCCGGGCCAGCGCGCCGTCCCCCAGCCCAAGCCCTTGCAGCATCTCCACACGGTCGGCTTCGTCGAGCAGCGTGGCCTCGGCCTCGATCTGCACGCTCATGCCCAGCACCTCGGCGTCCCCCAGCTCGGCGGCCACTGCGGCCTCGAGAGCCGGGATGCGATCGAGCTCGTCCTCAGCGACGTTGACGACCGCCAGCACGGGCTTGTTCGTGAGCAGGAAGTAGGGCTGGAGCAGCGCCCGCTCGGCGGGGTCGAGGCCGGCCCGATAGACCGGTAGCCCCTCGGCCAGCGCGGCGTAGGCCTTCTCCAGCGCTGCGACTTCGTCGGCGAGCGATCGGTCGGCCCGGGCGGCCTTCTGGCGCTTGGTCAGCTGGTTCTCGACGGTCTCCAGGTCGGCCAGGGCCAGCTCGATCTCGACGATGCGAAGGTGCTCCAGCGGGTCGTCCGGGCCGGGCACGTCGTCGTCGACGAAGGCCCGCAGGACGAACACGATGGCATCGACTTCCCGGATCCCACCGAGGAACCGGTTGCCCAAGCCCTCGCCCTTGCTCGCCCCCTCGACCAGGCCGCCGATGTCGACTACCTGCACGGCGGCATGCACGACGTTCTTCGACTTGGACATCGCCGCCAATGCGTCCAGGCGGTGGTCGGGCAGCTTGGCCACGCCGATGTTCGGGTCCTTCGTGGCGAAGGCGTAGGGCGCAGCCAGCGCGCCGCCACCCGTGAGCGCGTTGTACAGCGAGGACTTGCCTGCGTTGGGGAGGCCGACCAGGCCGAAGCGTTCCATGAGGCATCCGAGGCTAGGCGCGGCGTGCGGCGGGCCGGCCTCGGTCAGCTGGCGACTCGCGTGCCTCTTCCGATTAGACGGGTCTCAGGCACACATCCCGGGTGATGCCCGAGCGAGGTAGGTCAACCGATTCATTTCGGCCATCGCGCCGGCCTGGCCCGCGATGCGCTGTGGGACGCTGGTCGACTGTGCGAGTCCGCCTGATCTTCGCCCTCGCCACCGCGATCGGTCTCGCCGCCTGCGGCGGATCCGCCGCCGTGCCGACTGCAGCCCCTGCGCCGACGTCGCCAGCACCATCGACGACGACCACCGTCGCGGCGACCACCACGACGACGGCGAGCACGATCCCACCGACAACCTCGACCACGGTCGACCCGACGGTCAAGCTCATCGCCGACTTCAAGGGAACGCTGTCGGCGTTCAACGTCTGCACCGCGAACCCGGCGGGCTGCGATGTGTCCACCATGTCGATTCCAGGCTCGGAGTCGTACACGAACCTCACCAAGTTCTTCGCCAAGCTCGATGCAAATGGACTCCGAGGCAAGCCGAGCTCACAGGACTACGTGGTCATCGAGGCAGCGGAGATCGCCCCTGATGGCCGGACGGCGACGCTGCGGTCCTGCGGGTTCGACGCCGGGACAACCTACGACCCACGCGGCAACGACGACCCCAGCGACGATGTGATTGTGAACGATGCAATCGGGTCGACTCGCACCACGTGGACACTTGGCCTCGTCGGTGGGACATGGCGTCGCATTGCGGCGATCGTCGAGCTCCAGAAACTCGGGGAGAACGTGTGCCCGCCAGCCTCCGGCTCCTAGCTGCGTTGACAGTTGTCGGTGCCTTACTGCTGCCTGGTCGAGCCGATGCCATCCAGGTCGGTGACCACGGCAGCGCAGATCGGGAGTCCGGTGAGATCTCGGCGTGGGTCGGCTCGGGGCCATCGTCACGAAACGCGTGGACCCGGCCGTCGTCGGGGGTGACGTGCGAGTTCTATGTCCCGGCGGGTACGCCGGATGAGGTCTACCGGGTGATCGACGGGGTCGACTACATCTTGCACTTCCGCGAGTGCAGCAACGGGACGCTCGCCATCATCTGGGTTCCTCAGCTCGACGCCCGGGACCTCGCCGATCTCGCCCGCGACGAGGTCCGCCGCCAGCTTCCGCTGCCCAAGATCGGCCTGGCCCCACCGGCCGGACAGGTCGTGGTCCAGGTCGGTACCTGGCTCTGGGCCGACCCCACGGTCTGGCAGCCGGTCACGGCGACGGCGTCCATCCCCGGCCTCACCGCCACCGTCACCGCCGTACCCACGAAGCTGCGCTTCGACCCGGGCGACGGCGGCCTCGGCACCGGCGCGCTCACCTGTGACGGACCCGGCCAGGTGTGGCGACCCGAGTTCGGTGATGACCGTCCCAGCACCTGCATGTACACCTACCGGCATTCGTCCAGCCTCAGCCCGACCGGCACGTGGACCGCGGCCACGAGCATCGAGTGGGCCGTCACCTACACGGTCAGCGACGGCACCACGGGGAACCTCGGCACGCTGACCACACGCAGCACGCAGCCCATCACCGTCGGCGAGATCCAGGCGCTCGTCACGGGCTGACTCGGGCAACTTGCACGCCATACCGCGCCGGGCGCGGCGGGGCACGCAACTTGCGTACCGAGGAGCCCGACGAGCAGGACGGCCGGAGCGCCCAAGGGCCCGGCGAACCGAGCCCTAGGACGAGCCGAACTCGGCCAGCGCCGGGCCGGTCAGGCGGTTGATGCGCCACTCGTCCATCGACACCGCGCCGATCGACCGGTAGACGCGCAGCGCCAGCTCGTTCCACTCCAGCACGGCCCACTCGAGGCGCCCGTAGCCACGCGAAACGCAGACCGAGGCCAGCGTCCGCAGCAGCGCCAGCCCGTACCCCTGGCCCCGGTGCGCCGGCCGTACGTACAGGTCGTCCAGCCAGATGCCGTGGCGGCCCGTCCACGACGAGAAGTTCACGAACCAGATGGCGTGGCCGACGACCTCATCAGACGACGAGTCGACGGCAACGTGGGCGAACACCAGTGGCGACTCCCCGAACAGCGCGGCCGTCAGGTCGGAAGCCGTCATCTCCACCGCATCGGGGTCGCGCTCGTACTCGGCCAGCTCGCGGACCATGGCCAGGATCACATCGACGTCATCGGGCTGCGCGGGGCGGATCACCCCCGCAGTCTGGCCGGTCGCCTCCTCTAGCCTGGCCGCTCATGACCCCGGTGGAGGCTCTCGAGCGCATCGTCCACTGCCTCGACCGCGCGGTCGAG
>CAZTVJ010000546.1:0-9296 GCA_964616935.1 uncultured Acidimicrobiales bacterium
GCTCGGGCTCGTCGACGACGTGGTCAGCCGGAGCGGTGATCGGGTGCCGAGGCCTGGTCGAGCCGATCCGTCAGCTGCTGCAATGCCTTCGTGATCCGCTCGGCCCGCTCGTCGAGGTCGGTGTTGGTCACCACGTCCGCGAGCGAGAGGCGGATGCTGGCCACCTCCCGGGCCAGGAACTCGGCGTCGGCCTGCGTGCGCTGGGAGATGTCCCGGTCGGTCTCGGATGTGGATCGGTCCCGCTCGGCCTGGCGGTTCTGGGCCAGCAGGATGAGCGGCGCGGCGTAGGCCGCTTGTAGCGAGAGCAGCAGCGTGAGCAGGACCAGGCCACGGCCCCACGGATCGAAGCGCAGGTGCTCGGGGACGAACGGCAGGAGGTTCCACACGATCCACACCGCGATCACGGCCGTCTGGAACACGAGGAAGCGGGCCGTCCCGATGGTGCGGGCGATGGCTTCGGAGAACTCACCGAACGCGTCGGGGTCGTAGTAGATGCCGAAGCGCCTCCGCCCGCGTCGGGGCGTCGTGAGCTCTTCGCGGCGCTTCACGTCGTGCGGCCCATCGGTCGTTGACGCTGACGCCAACCGACGGGAAGGGCGCGGTCCAAGACGTCGTCCACCGTGATGGCGCCCAGCAACCGCCCTTGTTCATCGCAGACGGGTAGCGCCAGCAGGTTGTACGCCGCGAGGCGCTCGGCCACCTCCCGTTCGGGGGTCTCGGGCAGGACGCTCGGCTCCTCGTCCAGGCAGCGGCCGAGCTCCATGGCGGGCGGCTCGCGCAACAGACGCTGGAAGTGCACGACGCCGAGGAAGCGGCCCGTGGGCGGCACGAACGGTGGCTGGGTGACGAACACCTGGGCGGCCACCGACACGAGCCACTCGGGTTCGCGCACCCGGGCCTGGGCCTCGGCGATGGTCGCCGTGGACCCGAGGACGATCACGTCGGGGTTCATGAGGCCGCCCGCCGTTCCCTCGCCATAGGAGAGCAGGCGGCGCAGCGTGCCGGCGTCGTCCTCGTCCATGGCTTCGAGCACCTGGCTGCGCTGCTCACCGGACATCTCGGCCAGGAGGTCCGCCGCGTCGTCGTACTCCATCTCCTCGAGCACGGACACCAACCGTTCGAGGTCGAGTCCTTCGATCATCTTCAGCTGCTCGGCCTCGGGCAGCTCCTCCAGCAGGTCGGCCAGGCGCTCGTCCTCCATGGCCTCCGCGAGCTGCTTGCGCTGGGCGAGGGGCAGGTTGCGCACCAGGTGGGCCACGTCGCTGGGGTGCATGTCTCGGAGCCGAGCGGCCTCGGCCGCGACCTCGCTGGTGGCGAAGAGCTGGGGGACCTCGTCCCAATCCACGATGCGGAAGGATTGGCGGCGCCGCAGCGCGGTCCGCCGGCCGAGGCGTACCTTCGCGACCTCCCACGTCGGCACCTTGCCGGCGACCGGCCGGAGTGCGACGTCGCTCACGGTCTCCTCGCCGATGCGGCGGTCGAGGAGGTCCTTGCTCACGAGGAGCTCGCCGGGCCGCTGCTTGAACGGGTTGAGGTCGACGTCCCAGGAGCGCAGGCGGGCGCCGTCGCTCTCCAAGTTGGCGACGCGGGCAGCGTTGACGAAGATGCGCCGCCGCTGCGCAGAGGCGACGAAGCCGAGCACCACCGGGGGTTCACCGGAGGCACCGGGGGTGATCAGGATGTCCTCGAGCTTGCCGATGATCGCGCCGTCGGCGTCGAGCAGCGCCAGCTGCATGACGCGGTACGCGTAGATCAGGTCACCGGCCACGTCCGAGAACGCTACTCGTCGCCTTGCGGCGCATCGCGATGGTCCCGATGCCACCCACGACGACGCAGGCACCGGCCAGCACCAGGCTGACGTCGCGTGACAGCGCGACGGCGGCCGGGACGTCCTCGGGCGTCGCGGTCCGGCCGGGACCGTCGTCCAGGAGGCGGACGCCGAGGGCCGCGCCGAAGGCGGCGACGATCGTGCCGACGCTGCGCGACGGGTACCGCCCGGCGTCATGGCGAACGGCCTGCAGCACCTCCTTCGCCGCTCGCGGGCGCACGACCGCGACGATGGCCGCTGCGACGATGGCCGGCCCGAGGTTGGCGGCGCCGTCCACGATCGTGCCGCCAATGCCGATCTTCTCGTGCGCGTCCGCGTGGTGGCCGACCTTGGCGTCGAGCATGTTGATGCTCTTGTAGGCGAACGTCCCGGGTGCGCCGCCGATGGCGGCCCACATCGCGGGGCCGACGATGCCGTCGATCATCTCTTCCGCGACGGTCGCCACGACGAGCGCAGCGAGTGCGTCGTCCGCCGCGGCCTGGGCCTCCCGCTGGACCATCTCGGGAAGGCCCGCTCGAGCCCGTTCGGCATCACCCTCGGCCAGGGCCACACCGACGGCGAGTGCTCGCGCGGCGCGGCTCTTGCCCCGGATGACCGACCACGCCGCGATGCTGGCGGCCCCCAAGGGACCGGTGATGCGGCGCAGCCCCATCCCGCTCAGCGAACCGAGCACGGTGCCGCCGACGGCGTAGGCGATACCGGTGTTCCGGGCGCGGGTGTCCCCAGGGTCCTTCGAGCGCCCGGCGATCTCTTCGTAGGCGGAGATCGGGTCGAAGCGGTGGGGCGGATCACCGAGGACGCGATCGGCAAGGATGCCGATCCCTGCCCCGAGCGTGGCGTAGGGGTGGAGGAAGAACCTCACCAGCGAGCCGCCGCCACGAGGAGCGCCACGGTCTCGAGGAGGATGCCACTGGCGCCGAGCACGTCCCCGGTGTAGCCGCCGAGACGGCGTCGCGCCAGCGCGAGCAGCCCGAGGCCGACGGCGAGGCCGCTGCCCAGTGCCGCCAGCCCGACGAGCCCGCGCCCGACAACGACGCCGGCGACGGCGATCGGTATGCCCGTCGCAAGGGGGAGCAGCGGTTGGGCCCCGGCGAAGGCGGTCGCCAATCCGCCCGGCCGCGCGTACGGGAGCTGGGTGATCGCCACGGCCATGAGGGTGCGGCTCGCGGCCCACAGTCCGGCGGTGAAGGCGACGGCCCGCCATCCCTCAGGCAGCCCGTCCACCCCGGCCACTCGGAGCAGGAGCACCACGACCACGGTGCCCACCGCGAAGGCGCCGACGTCCGGGGCGCTCATGACGGCTAGGCGGCGGGAGCGCTCGAGGTGGGGGAGCATGCCGTCGGCGGTGTCGGCGAGACCGTCGAGGTGGAGCATCCCGGTGAGCGCGAGGTCGACCGCGACGGCGAGCACGGCGGCCACGAGCGGTGGCCAGAGGTGGCCGGCACCCCACCACGTCAGGCCGACGAGGGCGCCGACCATCGCACCGACCGGCCCGAACCAGCCGAGCGACCTGGGCGTCGGGGTGGCCGATGGGGAGGCGGAGCGCCCGACCACCGTGAGGAAACCCAGCGCGCCGGCCCCTGGGCCGGCGAATCGCCGGCGATTCGCCCGTTCCTGACTCATTCCTGAACTCGGTGGAGCGGAATGACGCGGCCGGCGACGACGAGCAGCACCCGGTCGGCCACGTCGGCGACGGCCCGGTTCAGGTCGCCCAGGGCGTCGACGAACCTTCGCCCCAGCTCGGTCGGTGGGTGGACGGCGAGGCCCACCTCCTCGCTGACCACCACCGTGTCGCCGCGGCGAGTCGTCAGCGCCGCGAGCAACGGTGCCACCGCCACCTCGAGGTCGTCGTGGGCGGCGACCCATGAGCCCAGGGAGTCCACGAGCACGGTGCCGTCGGGCCGTGCGACCAGGGCCCGGGTGAGCTCGGGCCCGGCTTCGACCGTGGTCCACGTGTCGGGACGGCGGGCTCGGTGCGCGGCGATGCGCTCGGCCAGGTCGTTGTCGCTGGCGCGGCCGGTCGCGAGGTAGACGATCGGTGCACCGGTCAGGCCTGCCAGGTGCTCGGCCACCGCGGACTTGCCCGAACGCGTGCCGCCGAGCACCAGGGTGATCACCTCCCGACCGTAGCCAGACCCGTGCTCAGGCTCCCGCTCGTACGGCGTGGAGCACCTCGGCGAGACGCATCAGGCCGGTGCCGTCCGGTACGCCGACCCGCACGGTGCCTGCCAGCCCGAGCTCGGCGCCGTCGCGCACGAGGACGCCGTGGCGGGCGAGGGGCTCGATGAGATCGGCCGCCTCTTCGACCAGGATCCACGGCGCCACGGACGGCCGCACGAAATAGCCGTAGGCCCGGAACAGCTCGGCCAGGTCCGTGCGCAGGGACGCCACGATGCCGCTCCAGCGGGGCAGGTCGGTGAGGGCGAGGAGCGGCTCCACCATCGTGAGGGCGAGGTTGTTGACGGCCCACCGAGGTTGGCGACGCCGGAGCCGGTCGGCTGCCTCCCGATCGGGTCCGATCGCGTACCCGAGTCGCAGGCCAGGACACGACCACAGCTTGGTGAGCGACGCGATGCGCCACGACGCCTCATCGCCTCGTGTCCAGGTGCCGGTGGCGAGCGGCCAGAAGGTCTCATCCCAGACGAAGGCGACCTCCGCCGCAGGCGCGAGCGTGCCCAGCGGGTTGTTCGGGTTCGAGCGCCAGCGCGGCGAGCCGGCCTCGAACCGTAGGTGCTCGCCGAAGACAGCAAACTCTGGTGCCTCCACCCATCCGACCGGGTGCTCGGCCGCGATCAGCGCGATGGCTTCGGAGGCCCCGTTGGTGAGCACCACACGGTCGGTGGGCACACCGATGGCCGCGGCGAGCAAGGCCGTCGGATGCTCGACATCGTCTGGGTAGTGCCGCAGCGCCGCCAAGTGCTCGCCGGCCAGGCGCACCGGGTCGGGCGCGGCGGGGTTGTTGGCGATCGAGAGGTCGAGGTCCGCGATCAGGGGAGCACTCCTAGGTGGTGGCGGCAGGGTTGGTCAGCGCCCGTCCGAAGCAGCCAGACTGCGGCCTGCTTCGAGTGCGCAGGGAGTCTGCATGGCCGATCTCGTCATCCGCAATGGGTTGGTCGTCGATGGAACGGGAGCACCGGGCCAGGTCGCCGACATCGCCATCGAGGGCGACCGCATCGTCGGCATCGAGCCCCGCTGGGATGGCTCGGCCCGGCGAACGATCGACGCCGACGGTCACGTGGTCACCCCGGGCTTCGTCGACATCCACACCCACCTCGACGCCCAGCTGGCCTGGGACCCGCTTCCGACCTCCAGCTGCTGGCACGGCGTCACCAGCGTGGTGCTCGGGAACTGCGGCGTCACGTTCGCGCCGGTGAACCCAGGTGGCCGAGAGGTGCTCGCCGAGATGATGGAGAGCGTCGAGGACATCCCGCGCGATGCCATCCTCGACGGGTTGCCGTGGGACTGGTCCACCTACGGCGAGTACCTCTCGTGGCTCGACCGCATCGACAAGGGACTGAACGTCGGTGGCATGGTGGGGCATTGCGCTGTGCGCCTGGCGGCCATGGGCGAGCGCAGCCTCGACGAGGCGCCGGCAACGGCGCAGGACATCGCGGCCATGGTCGAGCTGGTCGACGAAGCCATGGCGTCCGGTGCGCTCGGGTTCTCGACGTCGCGGACTCTGCTGCACCGGGTGCCCGACGGCCGGCCGGTGCCGGGCACGTGGGCCACCCCGGACGAGCTGTACGCGATCGGTGATGTGCTCGGTCGCCGCAGTGCCGGCGTGTTCGAGAGCGCCTGCCGCCTGGGTGAGCGCGACACCTACGATCTCGTCGGGACCCGCGCCGAAGTGGCGTGGATGGGGGAGGTGTCGCGGCGCTCGGGCAGGCCGGTCACGTTCGGCCTGACGCAGTCGAACCGCCGGCCCGACCTGTACTGGAAGGTCGTCGAGTTCTCGCAGGAGGAGAACGAGCGCGGCGCCAACGTCCGTCCGCAGACCACGGCCCGCGGCGTTGGCGTGCTGTTCGGTCTCGCCAACCGGACGCCGTTCGAGCGAGCGGCACCGTGGCGGGAGCTGCGGGGGCTGTCGATGGAAGCCAAGCTCGGCGTGCTGGCGGACCCGGCGCGCCGGGCCGAGCTGGTGGCGTCCGTCGCCAACGAGCCCCCCGCCGTCGACCCGGCCGAGCTGTTCGTCCTGCCGCCCGGCGCGGCGCGCTACGACGTGCGGCCGGAGGACTCGCTGGCGGCCCACGCCGCCCGTCGCGCAACGACGGTCGTCGAGGCCTTCATCGACCTGAACCTCGAGCGCAACGGCGAAGTCGTCCTCAACTACCCGTTCCTGAACCAGCGGCTGGCCGCCGTCGAGTGGATGCTCGACGAAAGGGTCGTGACCCTCGGCCTGGCCGACGCGGGGGCCCACGTCGGCCAGATCATGGACGCCAGCCAGCCGACGTTCTTCCTCACCTACTGGGTCCGCGAGCGGGGCCGTTGGCCGCTCGAGGAGGCCGTGCGCCGCCTCACCTCGGACACCGCCGACCTGTTCGGCATCCGCGATCGCGGTGTCCTGCGCCCCGGCGCGTTCGCCGACGTGAACGTGCTCGATCTGGACGCCATGACGCTGCACCAGCCCGAGTACGTGCACGACTTCCCGGGCGGTGCCGGTCGATACGTCCAGCGGGCTGACGGCTACGCGCAGACAGTGGTGAACGGCGAGGTGTTCATGGACCATGGCGAGCACACCGGCGTCCTTGCTGGCCGCTTGCTGCGCTCGACGACCTGAGGAGGACGACCATGACGACCGATGCGATGGCTGCACTGGCCACCGAGCACGCCAACGCCCTGGCGCTGATGCGCAGCCTCACGCCCGAGGAGTGGGCCATGCCAAGCGACTGCGACGGTTGGCGCGTGCAGGACGTCTTCTGCCACATGGCGTCGGTGTTCCACCAGATCGCCGACCCGGGCTCGATGCCGGAGGCCGGCACCGACAAGGCCGAGGAGGCAGCGGAGGTTCCCATCGCCGCCCGGCGTGGGTGGACAGCCCAGCAGGTGGTCGACGAGTACGTCGAGTGGAGCGAGAAGGGCATCGGCGCGCTCGGCGGCCTGCAGGAGCCGCCGATGGCCGAGGTCGTCGTGCCCCTCGGTGATCTCGGTAGCCATCCCCTCCACCTGCTCGCCAACGCCATCGTGTTCGACCACTACTGCCACCTGCGCCACGACATCCTGCAGCCGTCCGGACCCATCGACCGCCCCGCGTTGCCCGAGGACGACGCTGCCCTCCGGGCCACGATGACCTGGATGCTCGCCGGCTTGCCGCAGATGTGCGCCGCCGCGCTGCCGGTGGTGGATCGACCGGTGAGCCTCGTCATGGAGGGGCCCGGAGGCGGTCGTTGGGTGCTGCGGCCGCCCGCCGACGCGAGCTCTGCGCTGGTGATCGAGGAGGGCTCGGACGCATCGGCCGCCGCGACGGTGACGTCGACCGCCCACCAGTTCGTGAGCTGGGGCACGAAGCGTCGCCCCTGGCGCGACTCGGGTGTCCGGATCGAGGGCGACGCTGCCTACGCCGCCACCATCCTCGATGCGGTGAACGTGATCTGAGCGGCGCTACAGGCTGATGAAGCGCCGCTGGGGCGGACGTCCGGCCTCGGTCGGTGTGTAGGCGACGATGCCAGTCGGCACGACACCCGCCTCAGCTTCGTCCGCCTTCATGAGGGCGTCACGGATCTGCCAGTCCAGGGTGCGCACGACGTAGACGACGACGAGCGCGAGCGTGGCGAGCAGCAGCCCGACTCCCAGCACCTTGAGCCCCGTGGTCACCTCGGCGGCCACCACGAGCACGACCGTGAGGAAAAGCGTCCCGGTGACGCCCACGACCACCACCCCGCCCGCAGCGAACAGGCCGAGCGGCGTGCCCACCAGGTACCGCGTCCTGACGTTCTTGTCGCCCACCTTCTCGAGCCAGCGCTGGCAGGCCGTGTAGATGGTCGGTGCGGCGCCGACGATGGCGAGGAAGACGGCGTTGCCCACGGCGAAGACGAGCACGTCGTTGTCGTCGAGCAGCACCTTGGTGACGTCGGTCAGCCCGAGGATCGTGCCGAGGATGGCGACGAGCGCCGTGAGGTTCGACGCCCAGCTGTCGGTCAGCTTCCATGTCGCGCCGCTCGGGAGCCCCTGGATCTTCCCCTCGATGATGTCGCCGTCGGTGAGCGCGGACAGGTGAGAGCGAGCCACGGCATACGTCACGCCGGGCACGGCGCGCATGACCACGAGGCCAACGGCGAAGCCGAAGCCGATCCACCACCACGGTGGATCGCCCTGCTTCTCGGAGGTGATTGCCAGGTCGAACGACGGCCCGTCCGCGACCGAGAGGCGCAGCGCGGCGCGGTCGACGCCGTCGGCGCACGACGCGGTGAAGGTGACTGCGGTGGCCACGGCCGATGGCAGCGACTGGGTACCGCCCGAGGTGATGTCGCAGGCGCCGCCGACGATCGAGAGCTCGATGTCGCGGGCCTCGCCGGTCTCGAGCAACGTCGCCGACCCTTCCAGCTCACCACCGGACAGGGTGGCCGTCGGCGCGGTGGTGGCGACGACGTCGGCGGCCGCGGGGCCCGCGGTCACGAACACGAACGCGGTGACGAGCAGGGCCAAGCCCACCATCCTCCGCAACGAGGTGGGCACCAATCAGGACGCGGGCCGCAGGGTGGCGACGTCGGCGAGCGCGATGAAGCGGTCCTCGTCGTCGCCCACGACCAGCCACAGGCTGCGACGGTTCACGTTGAGCAGGCGCCCGTGGTCGTGGCCACCGTCATAGCGATCGACGTCGATGTCTCGGCCGATCAGCCTCCTGAGGGTGTTGTGCTCTGGCATGCTGCACCTCCCGTGGCCCGACTCCTACCCTCGAACAGAGGACGGTCTACCCACCAGAGATACGCCGGTGGTGGATGGTGGGCCAGAGCCGATCGAACCATCGCGAGTGACGACCCGGCGACGGTCTCGTGACGGCATAGCGTCACGCCATGGCGGGCCTCACCGAGCACGAGCGCTACCTGTTCGACGTGCAGGGCTTCCTCGTTCGGCGTGGCGCGCTGAAGCGGCGTGTCGTCGACGACCTCAACCGTGCATGGGACGGGCTGCGTCTTCCCCCGGGGGGCGCAACGATCCAGAGCCAGCGGTTCACCGGGCACCTGAACCATGACCGTGCGTTCCGGGATCTGCTCGACCATCCCGCGGTGCTCGACGTGGTGCTCGAGCTGTGTGGTCCCGGGGTTCGACTCGACCACACCTACGGCATCGTGATGGCTCCGGGGACGTCGGGCCTCGGGCTGCACGGGGGCGCCGTACCGTTCGACCCCGCGCAGTACTACGTGGCCGAAGGCGGTCGCATCCACAGCGGCCTCGTGGCCGCGCTCTGGTCGCTGGTCGGATCCGCGCCGGGCGACGGGGGCTTCGCCTGCGTCCCGGGCAGCCACAAGGC
>CAZTVJ010000547.1:0-2914 GCA_964616935.1 uncultured Acidimicrobiales bacterium
CAAGAAGGCCCTCGAGCGCAACCAGGAGATCGTCCGCAACGCCGCGGTCGACGAGTGGCTCCCCCAGATCGTCGCCTCGAAGGGCGGGACCGAGCTCCCAGCCCGGCAGGCACTCGAGTGCGCGCAGGTCGGGCGGCCCGAGACCTTCGCCGGTCTGGGCCTGACGTGGGTGGCGACCATCGACCCACGCGCAACGACCCCGACGACCACCGGCAGCGCCGGCGTCGTGGCCGACGGCAGCACGGCGTACGCCTCGGCCACCCGGCTCTACGTGGCCGCCACCCGCGGGCCCGACATGACGGGCGACGTGGTGCCGAATCGTCCCGAGCCCATCACCACGGCCATCCACGCCTTCGACCTCGCCGCCGCCGGTGACGCCCAGTACCTGGCGAGCGGCTCGGTGCCCGGCACGCTCCTGAACCAGTTCTCCTTGTCCGAGCACGAGGGCGTGCTGCGGGTGGCCGTGACCGAACCCGATCAGGGGTTCGGCACGCCCAGCGAGTCGTCGGTGCGCACCCTTCGGCCGCAGGGTGACCGCCTCGTCGAGCTCGGCGCGGTCAGCGGCCTCGGCCGGACCGAGCAGATCCGAGCCGTGCGCTTCGTCGGCGAGCTCGGCTACGTCGTCACGTTCCGCCAGACGGACCCGCTGTACGTGCTCGACCTCCGCGATCCGGCCGCCCCGAAGCAGGCGGGCGAGCTGAAGATCCCCGGCTACTCGGCCTACCTGCACCCGCTGGGCGACGGTCGCCTCCTCGGCGTGGGCCAGGACGCCACGGCCGACGGCCAACTGCGCGGCGCCCAGCTCTCGCTGTTCGACGTCCGCAACCCGGCGGCGCCCGCTCGCCTCGCGACGCTGGCCGTGGGCGGCCAGACCGCCGCCGAGTTCGACCACCACGCCTTCCTGTGGTGGTCGCCCACCGGTCAGGCCGTGGTCACGGTGCAGGACTACGACATGAACAACGGCGAGCTCAAGTTGACGGCGGTCATCGCCCAGGTCGGGGCGGACCGCCTCGCCACGCAGGGCTCACTGACCCACCCGACGCTGCCTGGCGCCTTCCCCGTGCCGGTCGATCGTGCCCTCGTGGTCGCCGATCGGCTCGTGACCGTGTCGGGCAACGGGCTGCTCGTCAGCGACCTGGCCACGCTCGGCCAGCTCGCCTGGGTGCCCTTCGTGCCCTGAGGGCTTCAGGTTGGCGTCCAGCGCAGCGGCAGCGTGCGGAATCCGCGCAGGATGAACGGCCGCACCATCTCGGGCTCGCCGTCGAGCGCGAGATCGGTCATGCGGTCGAGCACCCGATCGAGGGACAGGCGGGCCTCCATGCGAGCGAGTGGTGCGCCGAGACAGAAGTGGATGCCGTGGCCGAAGGCGACATGACCACCGAGATCCGGCCGGTCGAGCCGCAGCTCACCCGGTTCGTCCCACCGCTGCGGGTCCCGGTTGGCCCCGGCGAACAGGATCTGGACCTTGGTGCCCGCCGGGATGGTGGTGTCGTGCACCTCCACGTCACGGGTGCACGTGCGGAACAGGCCCTGCACCGGTGCGTCGAAGCGGAGCATCTCCTCCACGAAGAGCACGACGAGCGAACGGTCCCCTCGGATGCGGGCCTGCAGCTCCGGCCGCTCGAGGAGCCGGTAGACCATGAGCCCGATCAGCGACGTCGTGGTCTCGTGCCCAGCCACCAGCATCTGCAAGGCCAGCTGGATGATCTCGTAGCGGCTGAGGCGGTCGTGCTCCTGGGCGGCCGTGCACATGCGGGCCAGGACGTCGTCGGGCAGCAGCCGACCGTCAGCCAGCGCATCGGTCCGCTCGTCGACGAGCGCGCCGAGGTAGGCATGCATCTCCCGCCTCGTCGTCAGCTGGCGGTCCAGGTCCTCGCCGCCCAGACCGGCGACGATGTCGTCCGACCAGGCCCGGAATCGATCCCGGTCTTCGGCCGGCACACCCAGGACCTCGGCGATGGCGATGGCCGGGAACGGCCCCGCGTAGCACGCCACGAAGTCGCCCTCACCCTCCGGGACGAACGCCTCGAACAGGCGGTCGGCGATGGCCGCTATGCGGGGTTCGAGCGTCGCCATGGCGGACGGCGTGAACGCCTGGGCGAGGACCCGGCGCTGGCGGGTGTGATCGGGCCGGTCGGTCGAGCCGAGCACCCCGCCCGGGTTGTACTCGACGCCGGGACCCTCGGCGCTCGACCACGTCGCGGTGTCGCGCAGCAACGCCCGCACGTCGGCGTCGCGGGACACGACGAAGAACGGCGGGTCGTGCTCGTCGACGCGCAGCACCGGGCACTCCGTGGCCATGGCCTGCTGGCGGGCGCCCGGCTCGCGACGCCGCTCCGCGTCGAGGTACCCCGCCCCTTCGTGGTCCATGGCCCCACGTTGGCAGATCGTGCCGGGCGGGAGCCAGGTGGTGCAACGGCGGCATGCGGACCGGAGGTGTCCGCAACTCCTCGTACGCTGGCCATCGGGCCTGCGATCGAGGAGACCGTCATGACCACGTCGTTCCAGATCGCCGTCGACTGTGCCGACCCCCACCCGCTGAACGCCTTCTGGGCGGCCGTCGTCGGCTACGAGGTGGAGGACCACGAGGACCAGATCAGCGCCGTCATGGCCGCTGGGCTCGTCACCGACGACGACGTCACCGAGTTCGAGGGCCGGCGGGTTTTCAAGACCGCAGCCGCCTGCCGAGACCCGGAGGGCATCCGCCCCCGGCTGCTGTTCCAGCAGGTGCCCGAGGGCAAGGTGGGCAAGAATCGCGTCCACCTCGACCTGCACGTCGCCGAGGGAGCCCAGGCGGCCGAAGTGGAACGGCTCCTCGGTCTCGGTGCCACGTTCCTGTGGGATGGCCAGCAGGGACCGCTCACGTGGGTCACCCTGGCCGACCCCGAAGGCAACGAGTTCTGCGCGGCCTAGT
>CAZTVJ010000548.1:0-4727 GCA_964616935.1 uncultured Acidimicrobiales bacterium
GCGACCGCATCGGGCTGCTCGTCACCAACGACCCGGCGCTGGGTGAGGGCGCCCTCGGGATCCTGCGGGACGCCGCGCTCGTGCTGGCCGACGGTCACGTCCTGGCCGTCGAGCGGGCCGGGGTGCCCGCTGACGACCGCATCGATGCCGCCGGTCGTTGCGTGATCCCCGGCTTCGTCGACAGCCACACGCACCTCGTCTTCGCGGGTGACCGTTCGGACGAGTTCGTCGCCCGGATGGCGGGCCGGCCTTACGAGGCTGGCGGGATCCGCACCACCGTCGACGCGACGAGGGCCGCCACCACCGATGAGCTGGTCACGCTCACGGCCGCACGGCACGCGGAGGCGCTCCGGGCGGGCACCACGCACGTCGAGATCAAGTCCGGCTACGGCCTCACCGCGACGGAGGAGCAGCGCTGCCTCCGGGTGGCCTCGCGCTTCACGGACGACGTCACCTTCCTCGGTGCCCACGTCGTCCCGACCGAGTTCGACGGCCGCGCCGACGACTACGTGGCGTACGTGTGCGACGTCGCGCTCCCGGCGGCCGCGCCGCACGCCCGCTGGATCGACGCGTTCTGCGAGCGAGGCGCGTTCGATGCCGATCAGTGCCGCGCCGTTCTGATGGCCGGCCGCGACGCGGGGCTCGGCTTGCGCCTCCACGCCAACCAGCTCGGCCCCGGTCCGGGCGTCCAGCTGGCCGTCGAGCTGGACGCCGCCTCGGCCGACCACTGCACGTACCTCGACGACGACGACATCGCAGCCCTCGCCGGCAGCGACACGGTGGCCACCTTCCTGCCCGCCGCGGACTTCTCGACCCGCCAGCCCTACCCCGACGGGCGGCGCGCACTGGACGCCGGTGTCCGGGTTGCCATCGCGACGAACTGCAACCCGGGCTCGAGCGCGACGACCTCGATGTCGTTCTGTGTGGCGCTCGCCGTCCGGGATCTGCACCTCACGATCGACGAGGCGCTGCAGGCCGCCACCGTCGGCGGCGCACGAGCGTTGCGGCGCACGGATCTCGGCCGGCTGTCACCCGGGGCACGGGCCGACGTCGTGGTGCTCGACGCGCCCAGCTACACCCACCTGGCCTACCGGCCGGGCGTGCCACTCATCTCGCGCACGCTCGTCGCCGGCCGGACGGTCTACGCCGCGTAGCGGTTGTGGGCCCGCTGCATCAGCTCGAGTCCAGCCAGACCCGGAAGGCGGTCGATGCGCCGGTCGATGCGCGTCATCATCTCCCGACCCTCGCGTCCTGAGAAGAGGTGACGGTTCATGAACCGGACCTCCTCCGCTGGCATGAGGTCCGAGCCGACCGGGCTCCAGAACCGATCGAGGGCTAGTCGGGTCAGCCATCGTGCGCGCTTGTCGGCGGAGAGTCGCTGAGCGGCCTCGGACGCGTAGAAGTCGACGTGCTTGCCCTCCTGGCGCATGAGGCGCGGGAGCAGCTGGGTCAGCACCGGGTGGTCGGCCCGAGCGGCGAGACGGGCGTAGGCCGCCTGGGCGACCCACTCGTTCACCGCGCCCCACGTCATGTGGATGGCCGTGTAGGCCCGGCCCGTGATGGCCGAGCCGAGCCCGTGCAGGTAGGGCGACAGGCGGTCCCGTCGCCGCTGCGCCTGTCGCAGCCGGGTGACCCGCTCAGCGCCCGCTAGCTCGTCGTGGGCCGCGAGCACGGCCGCGATCGCCTCTCCGTGCCAGAACTCCTCGAAGGCCCAGATGGTGAGGAACGAGGTGACCTCGTGGTCCTGGTGAGCCCTGGTCATCAGCAGCTCGCGGAGGTAGCAGATGGTGTGGTGCTCGATGTCGTGCATGTAGCGCAGGCACCGCAAGGAGTCGGCGTCGAGCGGCTGGCGGATGAAGGCATCGAAGTCGAGATCGTCCACCTGCACTCGTCCGGCTCGTTGCTTGTAGGTCCGCAGATCGAAGGGCATGCCTTCTCCTTCCTTCCTGGCTCCTTCGTTCCAGTGGTGGTCCTGGATTGCCTCGTCGGTGCGGTCACGGAGGCCGTGGACGTCGTGCCAGTGCCGGAGGAACTGCGAACGCGTGGTGCCGGCCCGACGGCGCAGGGCCGCCGTCATCCGGAGCCCACCGACCGGACCGTCGCGCAGGACGTGCTCCTCCGCCATCCAGATGGGCGAGGCCGCCAGGTCCATGAAGCTTCGCTCATCCGTGAGCATCTCGGCACCGCCTCGGCGACGCTCCTCGGGAGTACCGGTGGCGATGGACGGCTCTACCCACAGCTCGGCCACGCCGTCGAAGGCGGCGACAGCTACCTCGCGTGCCTCGTGCACGGTGTGCACCTGCTGGTAGCGCACGATGCCTACCGTCTCAGCCCACGACGCCACGAGGGGCGCATGGCTTGCGAGCCAGTAGCTCTGGAACTCCTCGCGAGTGAGCTCGGGACGGCGGCGGAGCGGGAAGACGAGGCGGCGGCCCATCGCGGCACGCTATCCATGAGGGCCGGGTGGTCGGGGAAGTCGTCGTGGCGTCGCCCCGCGCGCCAAGATCACCGCCGGGAGGCGTCGATCGGGACGCCACCCCGAGGGGAGGAACGAGGCCCGATGGCGCTGAGCAGGCTGCTGGTGGCCAACCGCGGCGAGGTCGCCGTACGAATCGTGCGAGCGGCGGCCGAGCAGGGCATAGCCGCCGTCGCGGTGTACGCCGAGGACGACGCTGACTGCCTCCACGTCCGAGTGGCGGACGAGGCCCGGCCGCTGCGTGGTCGCGGACCGGCCGCCTACCTGGATGCCGGGCAGCTCGTCACCGTCGCCGTCGATGCGTCCTGCGACGCGGTCCACCCCGGCTACGGCTTCTTGTCCGAGAGCGCCGCTTTCGCGCTGTCCTGCGAGGCAGCCGGCCTGCGCTTCGTCGGCCCTGCGCCAGCAACCCTCGACCGCTTCGGTGACAAGGCAGCGGCGCGCCGCTTGGCCCAAGCCTGCGGGGTGCCCGTGCTGCGCGGCTCGCATGGCCCGGCCACGCTCGGCGAGGCAGCCGCCTTCCTGGCCTCGCTCGGCGAGGGCGGCGCCATGGTGATCAAGGCGGTTGGCGGCGGTGGCGGGCGTGGGATGCGCGCTGTCCACGAACCAGCCGACGTCGCCGCGGCCTACGCACGCTGCCAGGCCGAGGCGCTGCACTCCTTCGGGCGCGACGAGGTGTACGTCGAGCAGCTCATGGAGCAGGCCCGCCACGTGGAGGTGCAGGTCCTGGGCGACGGGACGGGCGCCGTGAGCCATCTCGGCGACCGGGAGTGCACCATCCAGCGGCGACACCAGAAGCTCGTGGAGGTGGCACCGAGCCCTCGGCTCGAACCCGAGCTGCGAGACCGGTTGCACCACGCGGCGCTCCTCTTGGCCGACGCCGTCCGACTCGAGAGCCTGGCGACGTTCGAGTTCCTGATCGACACCGACAGCAGTGGCCCCGACCGGTTCGCCTTCCTCGAAGCCAACGCCCGGCTCCAGGTGGAGCACACCGTCACCGAGGAGGTCACCGGCGTCGATCTCGTGCAGGTGCAGTTGGCGCTGGCGGGCGGCCAGACGCTCGACGAGCTCGGCCTGGCCGAGCCCGGCCGACCGGCGAGCCGAGGCACCGCGGTCCAGGTCAGGGTGAACCTGGAGACCATCGCTCGCGACGGCACGGTGCGCCCGGAGGGCGGCACGCTCACCACGTTCGAGCCGCCCGTCGGACCTGGAGTCCGCGTCGACACGATGGGCTACGCCGGCTACCGCACCAGTCCCAGCTACGACTCGCTGCTGGCCAAGGTGATCGTGCACGTGCCATCCGACGACGTCCGGGTGGCGCTGGCCAAGGCCGACCGGGCCCTCGGTGAGTTCCGAGTGGACGGCGTCCGCACGAACATTGCACTTCTCCAAGCGATCCTCCGACATCCGGACGTCCTCGCCGGCACGTTCACGACCGGGTTCGTCGAGGCCAACCTGGACACCCTCGTCCCGAGCGATGTACCCGCCGGCGTGCCGGCAAGGAGCGCGCTTGCGGGTGCCCAGCTCGCCACCGACGACCCGCTCGCCGTCCTGGAGCACGGCAAGCGCGACGCTGCCGCACCTGCCGCGATTCCGTCCGCGCCGGCGGGCGCCCCGGACGGTACGGCGGCCGTGCTGGCTCCCCTGCAGGGCACCGTCGTGAGCATCGAGGTGGCGGAGGGCGATGCCGTCCACGCAGGCCAACAGGTGCTGGTGATGGAGGCGATGAAGATGCAGCACGTCGTGGCGGCCGACGTCAGCGGTATCGTGCGGAGCATCGCTGTCACCGTCGGTGACACCGTATTTGCTGGCCACCCGCTCGTCTTCGTGGAAGAAGCCGACGTCGATGCTCGGGCCGACGTCGCGCAGGCCCCGCTTGACCTCGACGCCGTCCGCCCCGACCTGGCCGAGGTCCACGAACGCCACGCCATCGGACGCGACGCCGCCCGCCCCGACGCAGTCGAGCGCCGGCGCAAGACCGGCCAGCGCACGGCCCGAGAGAACGTCGACGACCTGTGCGATCCAGGCACCTTCATCGAGTACGCGCCACTCGTGGTGGCCGCCCAGCGCCGCCGCCGCAGCCTGCAGGACCTGATCGAGCGGACCCCGGCCGACGGTCTGGTCGGCGGCGTGGGGGATGTGAACGGCGCCCAGTTCGGGTCGGAGCGGGCCAAGGTCGTCGCCCTCTCGTACGACTACACGGTGCTGGCTGGCACGCAAGGCCAGCAGAACCACCGCAAGAAGGACCGCC
>CAZTVJ010000549.1:0-4854 GCA_964616935.1 uncultured Acidimicrobiales bacterium
AGCAGGCGGTCGCCGATCGGGACAACCTTCGAGTGCCATACGTCCTCTCGCAGGGATGCGAGTGAGGCCCCGATCGAGGCGAACTCGCCGCCGGCCAGCACCTCGGCCAGCGCGCCACGGAGGTCCTCGGTCGCCTCCCGCGTCCGTGCCTGCTCCCGCTCGATGCCGTCGAGGCGGGCGAGGACCGTGCTCATCCGGGCGTCGAGGCGTCGCACCACCGGTTCCCAGACGGGCTTGGTCAACCGCTTGAGCTGTTCCTTGGCCATGGCTTCCTCTCCGTGCCGATGCGTGCCGATCCGTGCCGATGCGTGCCGGTCAGGCCTGCGCAGGCTTGCGGGCCACGACGTAGACGCCCGAGGCCACGGCCTTCAGGTCGTCGTGGCTGACGTACTGGTCGAGCTCGGCCAGGTGGCGGCGAACCGCCGCCATCGTGGCCGCGGGTGCGTCGCCGTCGAGGTTCGCGCTCCGCAGGATCCAGTCGATCGACTCCGACAGCGTGCCGATCCAGTCGGACTCGACGATCTCGCAGGACGAGAACAGCTCCTCCGTGCCCCACTGGGTCATGTTGAAGAAGTGGAACGGCACGGCATGGAGCGGCTGCAGGAAGGCGACCTCGGTGACGATCAGCCCGCCCGGCTTCGTGACCCGGATCAGCTCGTTGGCCGCCTCGAAGGGGTTGCGGACGTGCTCGAAGACCGCCTGGCTGAAGACGAAGTCGAAGGCATCGTCGACGAAGGGGAGATGGTGCAGGTCACCGAAGGCGTCGGCCAGCTCGAAGCCGAGGTACTCGAAGTTCACATGGCGCGGTCGCCGGTCCCTCCGGTCGCCGCCGCCGCACTCCAGGATCCACGCGTCGTCGGGCACCTGATCGAGGTAGCGCAGGATGTCCGGGCTGGCGGGGTTCCCGCGGTTCACCGGTTCGGGGAGCTGGAAGCCGAGACCTGGGCGGATGGGACCGAACAGCACCACCTCCTCGACCAGGATCTGGCGGCCGTCGGCCGCGGGGTTGGCCCGGCCGGTGGGACGGATCTCGATGGTGTGGTGCCCGTACGGCGCGTCGGTCACCAGTGGGTAGGCGTGCACCAGCGCGCCCTCGGCCAGGAACAGGTCCACCTCCTGCACGACCTCGCCGTCGACGACCAGCTCGACGATGCCGGAGAAGCGATGGTGGAGCAGGCGCACCATCGCGTCGGTGCAGCGGACCGACACCTCCAGCCCTCCTGGGGCGGCACCGTCGGCCACGACGAAGCGGTCGTGGATGAACCAGCGACCCTCGGACCAGCCGGCCAGCGCGGCGGCGTCCAGCCGCCGCTCGCCGAGCACGGGCACGACCAGCGGCGCGTCAGCGGGCGCGGGTGCCGGGCCGCGGGCATGGAAGTCGTACGTGAACTGCTCGATGGTGGCGGCGGTCTCGGCGCAGGCATCGCAGACGAGGTGACCTCGCTTGGTGAGGCCGTCGGCCGTCACCACCGACGGCTGCTCCCGCAGTGGCCCGTGGCACACGGCGCACCTCGTCAGGGGCGCGAGGTCGATGCCGAGCCGTCGCTGGTCACCCGCCTCGTGCCGCAGTGGTGCCGCCAGCAGCGCGCGGTACATCCGCTCCACCCCCTCGACCATGGCGTCCTGGGAGAACCGCTCCTCGAACACCGCAAGGCCACGGGTGCCGAGCCTGGTTCGCCGGTCCGGGTCGGCCAGGAGGCCGTCGAGCGCGCTGGCGAGCGCGTCGGGATCGCCGGGCGGCACGAGCTCGCCGGACACCCCCGGCTCCACGATGCCCCGCATCCCGCCGACATCGGCAGCCACGACCGGCTTGGCGTGGCGCATCGCCTCCAGGAGGATGAGGCCGAAGGACTCGTAGCGCGACGGGGCCACGAAGACGTCGCAGTGGGCGTAGCAGCGCTCCAGCTCGTCGTCGTCGACCCGACCGAGGAAGCGGACGCGGTCGCCGAGCCGAGCGGCGTCGACCGACTGCTCGAACTCCTGCCGATACGTGGTGCCGCGGGGGGTGGGCAGCTGATCGTCGCCCACGATGGTCAGCACCGCGCCAGGATGGGCCTCGAGCACCTTCGGAGCCGCGGCGAGCAGCGTGTCGATGCCCTTGCGGTGCTCCAGGCGGCCGACGTAGAGCACCTCGACGCAGTCATCGACGGGGCCGATCGGCGCAACCGGGTCGACCGTGCGAGCTGCCGGGAGGCCGTGGGCGACGAGCGTGACGGCGTCGGGTGTGAGCGTGACGTCGTAGGCGCGTTCGATCTCGTCGATGACGCTGGTGCTGTTGGCGAGGTAGCCGCTGGTCCGGCCGTAGAGGTCTCGCTCCGCCTCGCCGATGCGCCGGATGTCGGGGTTGTCGGCTGGGAAGGTCGCGTCGAGCTCGACGACCTTGCGGAGGGGGGTGTGGAGCGAGAGCACCGTGAGGTGCTCCTGTTCGAGCGCGATGGCGATGCCCTCGACATCCCAGTTGGGGAACTGCACGACATCGACGGGCCGCCGCTGGTCGATGCGGCGCAGCTCGTCCGCCGCGGAGGCGGCGTGGTCCCAGATGTGGTCCGGTAGGTCGATCCCCCTCGGCTTCGGGTGCGTCGTCGCGACGATGCGGTGGACCCACACGTCGTCTTCGAAGTCGACGCGGTGGTGGGTGTCCGACCGGGTGATGACATGGACGACGTGCCCCCGGCGGCCCAGCCCGGTGGCGAGGCCGTGCACGAAGCGGCCGATGCCGTTGACCGGTGCGGGCGGGTACTCCTGGCTGAGCAGGACGAGGTGGAGCTTGCCCTGGCGGAGGCGCTTCGTCGGGAAGGCAAGGAACGGTTCGTGGTCCTGGTCGAACCACGCGGGCGGCCGGGTGCGGCTCTCGCCCGACAGGGCCCGCGCCACGGCCATGTCGTTGGCCCGGCGGGCGTCGGCTTCGTACTGCGTCGCGTCGTCCTCGGTGAGCAGCTCGTGGTCGATGTTCCAGCGGATGTCCTGGCGGTGGTACTCGACGAACGCCTGGGCATCGTCCAGCAGCTCGGGTACGGATCGGTCGTGCTGGCCATGGCGAAGGGCGAAGTAGAGGCGGTTCTTCACCACGCTGTAGCGGTTCTTGATCGCCCGTTGGTCGGTACGGACGTCGCTCGGCAAGAACTTGTGGAACACCACGCCGTCGTCGAGCGCGGCGATCAACCAGCCCTGGTCGACGAGGCGAAGGCACACGTCGGTCTCGTCGAGGTAGTACTCGTACTCCTCGTCGAAGCCGCCGACGCCCACCAGCGCCTCCCGGCGGAACGACGAGTTCGTGCCGATCGTGTAGACGAAGACGTCGGTGAACGGCGAGCCGTAGAGCGCCGTCGGGTTGGGGCCGTCGCTCACCCACGCGTCGCCGCGCCGGTTGGCCAGGCTGTAGCGGGCCTGCCAGGCCGCGCCGGTGTGGTCGAGCACCGGGCCGCCGGCGGCGCCGACCTCCGGATCGTCGTACGCGGCGTCGAGGCGGTCGAGCCAGGCCGGGTCGGGGTAGGCATCGTCGTCGATGAACGCGACCACCTCGCCGGAAGCTGCCGCGATGCCGATGTTGCGCGACACCGACAGGTTCCGCTCGTGGGTGCGCGCCACCTTCACCGCGCCCGACCACTCGGCCAGGAGCCGCTCGGTGCCGTCGGTCGACGGACCGTTCACGACGACCACCTCGAAGCTGTCGTGGTCGAGGTGGGAGAGGCCCTCGAGCGTGCGGCGAAGGCTGTCGGCTCGGTTGTAGGTGTTGACCACCACCGAGAAGCGCCGACTCACGCGGACGACCCCACCGGCTCGGCGGGAGCCCCGGCGGCGGCCAGTGCCACCAGCGCGAGGAAGCCCTCGTCGTACGCCTCTTGGCTGTGGGCCTTGAGGTGCTCGTCGACGCCGGCGCGCCACTGCGCTTCGGGGATCAGGCCCGACGTCGTCGGCACCAGGACCGGTCCTCCGCCCTGCCGCGCGGTGGCGATCCGTTCGATGACCTGGCGCAGGGCTCGGGTGAGTGCGTCGACGTCGCCGCAGGCGACGAGCTGACCTAGTCCGGCGACCACGTTGGGGAGGTTGGCGCTGTCGTAGGCCACCACCTGGCAGCCGGCCTGGTAGGCCTCGATGACCGGGACGCAGTACCCCTCGTGATAGCTGGGCATGACGAAGACGTCGGTGCGGCTCATCACCCGGGCTACGGCGTCGTCGTCCAGCTCACCGAGCAGCTGGAAGCGATGCGTCCGCGCCGCGTGCTCCTCGAGGTTGGCCAGGATGGTTGCGTCGGAGAAGGTGGGCGGCCCGACGACCGACAGGCGGAAGCCGTCGACGCCATCGGCGGCCAACCGATCGCACGCCTCGATCAGGTCAGCCACGCCCTTGGCCTTCACGATCCGCCCCAGGAAGAGCAGCTCTACCGGGTCCCCCGGTGCGGCGACCCGCCGCGACATGGTGGGTCGGGCGGGCGGGAGGTGGAGCACGGTGAGGCGCTCCGGCGGGAGGTCGAACTCGAGCAGGTCGTCGCGGTTGAGCTCGCTGTCGCAGGCGATGTGGCCGACCTGGACGAAGTTGTGCTTCTGCTGGAGCGAGCGGCCGATCGCTTCGCGCACGACGGCGTCATCGACCAGCTCGACGGGCGTGATGTTGTGGTACACGCCGATGACCCGGTTCGGGTCCAGCAGGAACACGGCGTCGAACAGGTCGTAGTAGATGCCGAACTCGAACACGAAGACGTTGGCCTCGGCGAAGCCCGGATGGCGCACCATGGCGCTGACGTGGGGCACGCAGACGACGTCGTGAGCCTCTTCGTCGCTGGCTCGCACGAAGGCCGTGACCTGGACCGGGGCGCCCTCGGCGCGCAGGCGTCGGAGCAGGTCCAGCTTGAGG
>CAZTVJ010000550.1:0-1517 GCA_964616935.1 uncultured Acidimicrobiales bacterium
CGCCGTCGCGGCGTCGTTGCTCGAGGTCGAGTGACCTCCGGCCCGTCGTCGGCCGAGCACCCCTCGGTAGCATCCCGCCTCGTGCTCCGCCTCTACGGCCGTCGGGTGATGCTTCGGCCGCTCGTGGCGGCTGACTTCGCCCACTGGAGCGAGGTGCGCGTCCGCAACGAGGGGTGGCTCCTGCAGTGGGAGCCGCAGCGCATCGCCGGCCAGCCCGACCCCACCCGCGACCGGGAGGCGTTCGCCGTTCGTTGCAGCGCCCGCGAGCGTGAGCGCCAGCTGGGGACCGGGTACGGCTTCGGCATCTTCGTCGACGGGTCCTTCGCCGGCGAGATCAACCTCAACTCGGTGCAGCGTGGGCCGTTCCAGAACGCGTACGTCGGCTACTGGGTCGACGAGACCAGGGCCGGCAACGGATACATGCCCGAGTCGGTCGTGGCGGTGTGCAAGTTCGCGTTCGAAGACCTGCGGCTCCACCGGCTGCAGGTGGCGATCATCCCCCGCAACAAGAACAGCCGCCGCGTCATGGAGAAGCTGGCGCTGCGCGAGGAGGGTGTGGCCGAGCGCTACCTCGAGATCAACGGGCAGTGGGAGGACCACGTCCGCTACGCCATCACGGCCGAAGAGTGGGCGGGGCGACGCCTCGACCTGCACCGAGACTGGCTCTGAGCGACCTGCTCTGATCGACGCGTGCGGCGGCTACCGTCCGCCCAACCGTGCCCGACACCATCACGTCCCTGGCCCTGATCCCGTTCGTGGCCGTCACGGCTGCGTGGATCGCTTGGCGCCTGCGGATACCGAGCATCTTGGCGCTGCTCGGCGCCGGCCTCGTCGTCGGACCACTGCTCGGCTGGCTCGAGCCAGATGCGGTGCTCGGCGACCTCGTCCAGCCCCTCGTGGTGCTGTCCGTGGCCCTCATCCTGTTCGAGGGAGGGCTGAGCCTGACGCGAGGAGAGCTGCGGCGCGGCGGCCGCGTCACAGCTCTCCTGCTCACCGTCGGTGTCGGCATCACCTTCGGCGTCGGCTTCGCGCTGGCCACCACCGTGCTGCAGCTCGACCCCGGCGTCAGCGCCGTCCTGGCCGCCGTGCTCGTCGTGACCGGCCCGACCGTGGTCGGCCCGCTGCTCGCCTCGATCCGCCCCCGCGGTGACGTCGGTGCGGTGCTCAAGGCCGAAGGGATCCTGGTCGACCCGCTCGGGGCCGTTCTGGCGGCCCTGGTGTTCCAGGCCGCGTTCGGGCCCCAGGTGGGACCAGCCCTGCTCGAGGTGAGCCGGGGGATCCTTGTGTTCGCCGTGGTGGGCCTCGCCGTGGGCGCCGCTGGCGCGGTGCTGGCCGTCGTGGCCCTGCGCCGCTACCTCGTGCCCGACCAGCTCGTCACGGCGTTCGGAGTAGCGCTCGCCCTGGGCGCGTTCGCGCTGGCCAACAGCATCTACGAGGAGAGCGGTCTGCTGGCGACCACGGTGATGGGCATGCTCATCGGCACCCAGCGCCGGGGCGAGGTGCGCGCCCTGCTGGAG
>CAZTVJ010000551.1:0-2782 GCA_964616935.1 uncultured Acidimicrobiales bacterium
TGCAGCGTGAGCGCGACGACCTGCTCGACCTCTCGCGTCGCCTCCAGGCCGACTTCGAGAACTACAAGAAGCGAGCGGAGCGCCAGGTCACCGACGAGGTGGACCGGGCGACGGGCCGACTCGTCGAGCAGCTGCTCGCCGTCCTCGACGCGTGCGAGGCGGCCTTCGCCCACGGCGTCGACGGCATCGAGCCCATCTGGTCGTCGCTGCTCGGCACGCTGCAGCGCCAGGGCCTCGAGGTGATGGACCCGATGGGGCAGCCCTTCGACCCCACCGAGCAAGAGGCGGTCATGCACGAGCCGTCCGACGGTGGCGAGTCGGTGGTGTCCGAGGTCTTCCGCACCGGCTACCGCTGGAAGGGGAGAGTGCTGCGCGCGGCCATGGTCAAGGTCAAGGGCTGAATGCCGGCGCAGCGGGAGTGGTTCGAGAAGGACTACTACAAGGTCCTGGGCGTGGCGGACACGGCCGCGGCGAAGGACATCACCAAGTCCTACCGCAAGCTCGCGCGTCAGTACCACCCGGACGCCAACGCCGGTGATGCCACCTCCGAGGAGCGCTTCAAGGAGATCTCCGCCGCGTACGACGTCGTGGGGGACGAGGCCAAGCGCAAGGAGTACGACGAGGTCCGCAGGCTGGGCCCCATGGGTGGCGCCATGTACGGGGGTGGGGCAGGCGCCGGCCAGCGACCCGGTCCCGGCGGCTTCTCCTTCACCGTCGATGACAGCGGCGTCGGTGACCTGCTCGGCAACCTGTTCCAGCGCGGTCGCCGGCGCGGCGGCGCCAACAGCGGGGTCGGTCCTCGCCGCGGCGAGGACCTCGAGGCCGAGCTGAGCATGTCCTTCGTCGACGCCGTGAACGGTGTCAGCACAGCGCTCTACCTCACGTCCGACGCGGCCTGCAGCACCTGCCACGGCAGTGGCGCCAAGGTGGGTACGAGCCCTCGGATGTGCCCGGTGTGCCAGGGCCGGGGCGTCATCGACGACAACCAGGGCCTGTTCTCGTTCAGCCAGCCGTGCGCCACCTGTCAAGGCAGCGGCGTCATCATCGACGACCCGTGCCCGACGTGTCGTGGTCGCGGGATCGAGCGGCGCGAGCGGGAGGTGAAGGTCCGCATCCCGGCGGGCGTCGACGATGGCCAGCGGATCCGGTTGAAGGGTCGAGGCGGCCCCGGCCGCAACGGCGGCCCGGCCGGCGACTTGTTCGTCACGGTCAAGGTGCAGCCCGACCCGGTGTTCTCCCGTTCGGGGAACGACCTGGTGGTGCGGGTGCCCGTGTCCTTCGCCGAAGCGGCCCTCGGCGGCGACGTCTCCGTGCCGTTGCTCGATGGCGGCAGCGTCACGGTGAGAATCCGACCGGGTACCCAGCCCGGCAGCAAGCACCGCGTGAAGGGCAAGGGGGTGCCCGTCAAGCGGGGCCCCGGCGACCTGATCGCCGTGGTCGACGTCCTCGTTCCCACAGCGCTTTCCGAGCGCGAGCGGGAGGCGATCGAGCAGCTCCGCCAGGCGACCGCCGAAGCGAAGGGGTGAGCTGATATGGCCGACGCACCGCACCGTGCCGTCTATGTGATCTCGGTCGCCGCCGAGCTCGCGGGCGTGCACCCGCAGACGTTGCGGATCTACGAGCGCAGGGGACTCGTCGACCCGGCCCGCACGGCCGGCGGCAGCCGCCGGTACAGCGAGCACGACCTCGGGCGCCTCTACCGCATCGCCGAGCTGACGGACGAGGGCATGAACCTGGCAGGCGTTAAGCGCGTCCTCGAGCTGGAGAGCGAGGTCGAGCGGCTGCGTGCCGAGCTGGTCGAGCTGCACGGTCGGCTGGCGTCGGCCTCCGAGCACGAGCGGCACCAGCGGCGAGAGCTCGTGCCGCTCGATGCCGCCCTCGCACCGTTCCGCCAGATGCGCGACGAGATGCGGCGGCGATGAGCCGCTCACGGATGAACTGCTCACGGAAGAACTGAGGACACTGGCGATGGCGCTCGATCCGAACACATGGACGCAGAAGACGCAGCAAGCGGTCTCAGCGGCCATCGAGCAGGCGCGCCAGAACGCGAACCCGGAGGTGACCCCCGACCACCTCCTCGCCGCCCTGCTTCGCCAGGACGACTCGATCGTGCTGCCCCTCGTGCAGCGGCTCGGTCTGGCGCCGCTGATGCTCCGCAACCGGTCAGACGAGGCGGTGGCCAAGCTGCCGAAGGCCTACGGGGGTTCCGAGCCCCGCCTCAGCCGGGAGACCACGTCGGTCTTCGACCGTGCCGATGCCGAGCGCCAGGAGCTGAAGGACGACTTCTTGTCCGCCGAGCACCTGCTGCTCGCGCTGCAGGACCGTCTTGACGTCACGAGGGAGGAGTTGCTCGGCGCTCTGCGGGAGGTCCGGGGCTCCCACCGCATCACCAGCCAGAACCCCGAGGGCCAGTACCAGGCCCTCGAGAAGTACGGCCGCGACCTCACCGCGGTGGCGGCCGAAGGAAAGCTCGACCCGGTGATCGGGCGCGACGACGAGATCCGCCGAACCATCCAGGTGCTGTCGCGGCGCACGAAGAACAACCCGGTGCTGATCGGCGAGCCCGGCGTGGGCAAGACGGCCATCGTCGAGGGCTTGGCCCAGCGCATCACGGATGGTGACGTGCCCGAGAGCCTGAAGCACAAGCGCCTCATCGCGCTCGACCTCGCCTCCATGGTTGCGGGAGCGAAGTACCGCGGCGAGTTCGAGGAGCGGCTGAAGGCCGTGCTCAAGGAGATCACCGACTCGGCCGGTGAGGTCATCACCTTCATCGACGAGCTGC
>CAZTVJ010000552.1:0-4024 GCA_964616935.1 uncultured Acidimicrobiales bacterium
CGCGTGCGACACCCCTTGCTGCTCGATGGCCTCCACGACCTTGACCGGGTCGACCTCGCGCAGGAGCACTCCGGGCACGCCGGCCCACATGCCCGCCATGGCCCAGCCGCCCCCGCCGATGTGGAACAACGGCATCGCCACGAGGTTGACGGCGCCCTCGTGCAGCTCCATCACCTCGCCGTAGATGGGCAGCGCCGAGAACAGGTTGCGGTTGGTGAGCTGCACGCCCTTCGGCAGACCCGTGGTGCCCGACGAGTAGAGCTGGTAGGTGACGTCGTCGATGCCCTGCGCCACCTGCGGATCGACGGCGGGGTAACGATCTCGCCAGGCGTCGAACCCCTCATGGGGGCTGTCCGCCTCCCCGATGACGACGATCTTCTTCACGGTCGTGAGATCGCCCTGGATCGCCTCGAGGACGGGCAGGAAGTCCGCGCCGACGGCAAACACCGTGGCCTGGGCGTCGTTCACGATGTAGGCGACCTCGCGGGGTGCGAGCCGCCAGTTGACCGGCGTCATCACCGCGTTCAGCAGCGCAGCGCCGTACTGCAGCTCGAAGTACTCGGGGCAGTTCTTGTCGAGCAACGCCACGCGATCCTGGCTGGCCACGCCCTCGGCCTGCAGCGCCTGGGCCACCCGCTGGGCGCGCTCGTAGAGCTCGCCGAAGGTGCGGTGCTGCCCGTCGCCCCACCGCAGGACGTCCGCGTCGGGCCGCTCGGTCCCGTGCGTGCGGATGATCTCACCCGTGGTCGTGATCGGCATCGACATCCCCCTTGCCTTCGTCAATCGCGACACCAAGTCTGGCAGGTAGCGCGCGATCCGATCGTCAGGTGCGCCGCTCGCCGAAGCGGTCCCAGTGGGTGACCTTGGCGACCGGTTTGCGCCGCGCCACCCCGAAGCGGCCCGCCGGTCGCCCCATCGGGACGAGGGCAGCCACCTCGTAGCCGTCAGGGACCCCGAGGACGGCGCAGAGCTCGGCGGTGTGGATGCGGATCACCGTGGTCAGCGCGGTCCCGATGCCGAGCGCCCGTGCCGCCACCATGAAGTTGGCCACCGCCGGATACACCGAGGCGTACAGGGGACCGATGTCCATCGGCCCTTCGTCGTCGGCCGGGGTCCAGGGGATGATCGGCAGCAGGAACACCACGAGCGCAGGCGCGTCACCGAGGTGCTCGGCCAGGTGGCGCGATGCCGCCTTCGTCCGGGCCCAGGACGCCTCGTCCTCGGGCGACCGGAAGGAGGGATCGGGCAGCGAAGCCTCATAACGGTCGTAGGCGCGGCGGTACAGGTCGCCGACCCTGGCCTTCTGCTCCGCATCCGTCACGACGAGGTACTGCTGGGGTTGAACGTTGCCACCGCTGGCCGCCTGCTGCGCCGCCCGCAGGCACACGAGGATCTCGTCGTCGGTGACCGGCTCGTCGGTGTAGCGACGGATCGCCCGGGTGGTCATGAGGGCCTCGATGGCGTCCATGCGGTCAGCGTAGGTCACGGTCAGCCTAGGACTTACACCCACAGGTGTATCATGGTGTACATGAGCCGGACGAACATCGACATCGACGACGTGATGGTCACCCGCGTCATGCAGATGTACCTGCTCAAGACCAAGCGGGAGGCCATCCAGCTCGCCCTCGAGCGCCTCCTCGGCGGCCCACCCATGACCAAGGAGGAGGCCCTCGCCATGCGGGGAAGATGGGCCGAGACCGGCTACGACGAGGCGGCCTTCAATCGTCGCGAGCAGCCACCGGCCTGACCCATGGTCCTCATCGACTCCTCCGCCTGGATCGAGTTCCTCCGCGATCGTCCGGGGCGGGTCACCGAGCTCGTCGATCAGGCACTACGTGACGACGAGGCAGCCATCACCGACGCCATCATCCTGGAGGTGTTGGCCGGCGCCCGCCCGCACGAGGTGGCCGATGCCCGCCGCCTCCTTTGGGGCTGCGACTACCTCGGCACCTGGCCCCGCGACGACTGGGAGTCCGGTGCGTCCATCTTCCGCCGCTGCCGGGCGCAGGGGTTCACGCCCGCTTCGCTCACCGACTGCCTCATCGCCGCCGTCGCCCTGCGCCGCGACGTGGCCGTGCTGCACCACGACGCCGACTTCGACGGCATCGCGGTCCACACCGACCTGAAGGTGCTCAGCGGCCCCTGAACTCCGGCGGGCGCTTCTCGCGCATCGCTGCCAGCGCTTCGCGATGGTCCTCGGACAGGAACGTCGTCAGCTCCATCGCCGTCGAGAGGTCGAAGCTGTCGAGCAGCGCCCGCTTCACCTGCGCGTTGACCGCGATCTTGGTGGCGCGTACGGCGAGTGGCGCGCCCGCGGCCAGGCGCCCCGCCCACCATCGACCCCGCTCCAGCACCTCGGCCACCGGGACGACCTCGTTCACGAGGCCGATCCGCTCGGCCTCCGCCGCCGCGACGGAGTCACCGCTCAGCAGGTACTGCTTGGCCCGCGCGGGGCCGAGGAGCAGGGGCCATATGGCCGCGCCGCCGTCGCCCGCGACGATGCCGATTCGTACGTGCGGGTCGGCGACGACGGCGGTGTCCGCCATCACGATGACGTCACACAGCAGCGCGATCGAGGCGCCCAGTCCGACGGCCGGCCCGTTGAGCGCGGCCACGACGGGCAGCTCGACGTCGACCAGGTCCCAGATGAGCTGGCGGGCGTCGAGGCGGAGGTCCTCGAGCCGCTCGACCGAGTCGAGCGTCGGGAACCAGGCGAAGTCGCCGCCCGCCGAGAAGGCCTTCTTCGACCCGGTGAGCAGGACGGCACGGGCGTCACGTTCTCGCTTCAGCTCGCGGAACACGCGCGCCAGCTCCGCGTGCAGCACATCGTCGACGGCGTTGATGTCCGAGCGCGGGTTGTCGATGGTGACCTGGAGCACGTCGCCATGGCGCTCGAAGCGCAACGTGGCGTACCCGTCGTAGGACATCACCCGGCGGCGGGCTCGACGTTCGGTCGGGTGGGCGCCTCGGAGACGAGCTGGTCGTCGGCGGATGGGGCCGACACCGCGGGGCGGGCGCCGTAGCGCAGGGGCGGCAGCAGGCGCAGGGCCAGGACCGACGCCACCGCGGCGACCACCGCGCCGATGGTCGTGGCGAGCGTGAGGCCCGAGAGGAAGGCCTCCTTCGCGGCGTCGGCGAGGTCGGCACCCTGATCGCCGAGGCGGCCGGCCACCAGCAGCGCACCGGCAAGGCCCGACTCGGCCGTTGCCGCTGCCTGTTCCGGCAGCCCGCCCACCGAGGCCGCCACCTCGGAGGCGTAGCGGGACGCCACGATGCTGCCGAGCACGGCCACGCCGAGGGCCCCGCCGAGCTCACGGGTGGTGTCGTTCATCGCCGAGCCGACCCCGGCCCGGTTGGTGGGCACCGCCACCATGATCGACGCGGTGAGCGGCGCCATGGTGAGGGCCATGCCGGTGGCCAGCGGGATCATGGTGAGCAGCACGTACGGGTACGACGAATCGATGCCGACGGTACCCACGGCCAACATCCCGATGGCCACGAGCCCGAGACCCGTCGCAACGATGCGCGGCGCACCGAAGCGGGCACCGAGCTTCGGCGTCTGCGGCGCGACCAGCATGATGATGATGGCGAACGGCAGCTGGCTGAGGCCGGCCTGCAGGGTGCTGTAGCCGAGGACCAGCTGGAAGTACTGGGTGATGAGGAAGAACGTGCCGAACATGGCGAAGAACACCAGCGTCATCGACCCCGAAGCCACGCTGAACTGGCGGTCACGGAACCAGCGCAGCTCCAGCATCGGGTGCGGTGACCGCAGCTCCCACCAGGCGAACAGCCCGAGCAGGACGAAGGCCGCGGCGAACCACAGCAGGGTGGTCGTGCTCGTCCAACCCCTCGACGGCGCCTCGATGATGGTGAAGACGAGCGCCGCGAGCCCGGCGATCGACAGCACCGCCCCCACGGGGTCGAGCTGCCCGTGGGTCGGGTCCTTCGATCGCGGGAGCAGGATCTTCCCGGCGACCAGCGCCACCACGATGATGGGCACGTTCACGAGGAACACCGAGCCCCA
>CAZTVJ010000553.1:0-2985 GCA_964616935.1 uncultured Acidimicrobiales bacterium
ATGACGATGTAGGCGCCGCCGTAGCTCTTGCGCAGGATGACGCAGATGCGAGGCACGGTGGCACGCCCGTAAGCGAAGACGAGCTGGGCTCCATGGCGGATCATGCCGCGCCACTCCAGGTCCTTGCCGGGGTAGAAGCCGGGTGTGTCGACCAAGGTGACGAGTGGCAGGTTGAACGCGTCGCAGAACGACACGAACCGTGCAGCCTTCTGTGACGCAGGGATGTCGAGGGTGCCGGCGATGGCCAGCGGCTGGTTGGCGACGACCCCGACGGGCCGGCCCCCGAAGGTGGCGAACGCCGTGACCAGGTTGGGGGCCCAACGGGACTTCAGCTCGAGCAGCTCGCCGTCGTCGGCGACGGCCCGGATGACGTCGCGCACGTCGTAGGAACCGGTGCTGGTGGCCGGCAGCAGGGCGCCGGCCTCGGGCGTGGCGCGCCCGGGTGGGTCTGCCGTCGCCCACCGTGGCGGCTCGACGCTGTTGTTCGGCGGGAGGAAGGCGAGCAGGTCGCCGACGGCTTCGAGCGCAGCGTCCTCGTCGACCGCCTCGAGCGAGGCCACCCCGCTGAAGCGGGCGTGCGCCGCCGATCCGCCCAGCTCGTCGACGTCGATCTCGACGCCGGTGAACTCGGCCACCATCACTGGCCCGCTCACGAAGGCGTACGCGTCGCGGGTCATGACGACATGGTCGGCCAGACCGAGCAACAGCGCCGGGCCGGAGACGGCCGGGCCGTTGACCACCATGATGAGCGGAACGATGCCGGAGCAGTCCGCCAGCGCCCGGGCGGCGCGGCCCCAGCCGTGGAGGGCGGCCACTCCTTCGATCAGGTCGGCCCCGCTGGAGGCCAGCACGCACACGAGGGGCAGCTGCTCGGCCAGGGCGGTGCGCGCCGCCTCCGCGAGCGTCTCCGATGCGATGGACGAGAGGGCCCCCAGGCGCTCGGCGGGGTCGACGGTGGCAATCACGGCTGTCCGCCCGCCGACGAGGCCGACGCGGGCGGCCACGGCTCCCGGGGTCCGGGTGCGCAGGCCGACCGGTTGCATGGCTTGAGGTTACGGGCCGGGACCGGCGGCCGCCGCGAGCAGCCGAAGCCCCGGCAGCGGCGGCCCCTCGGCGAGGACGTCGAGCAGGGTGGCGAGCACGGCGTTGGCCGGCGCCGAGAGCAATCCCCGGCGGGGCCGTGCCAGGCCCACCTCACGGGGTGGCAGGCCCCGTACCGGGACGATGACGGCCTGCGAACCGGAGCGGGGGAGCGTCGTGGCCGGCACGATGGCGGCGCCGTGGCCGTCCACCGCCAGCGAGGCGAGCAACCGCACACCGTCGATCTCGGCCGCGGCACGAAGCCGTACGCCGGCCCGTACGGCGGCGTGGTCGAGCTCGTCGCGCAGCGATGTGCCGGGTGCCTGGAGCAGGAGCGGGTGCTGCGCCAGCTCGGCGAGCGTGACCTCGGCCCGCTCGGCCAGTGGATGGTGGACCGGCGCGACCAAGACGAGGTCCTCCACGAACAAGGGGGTGATCGCCATCTCGGGGTCGTCGATCGGCAGCGCGGTGACGGCGGCGTCGAGGGCGCCGGACTGAAGCTGGACCAGCAACGTCGAGCTGGTCGATGACGTGACCACGAGGCGCACCAGGGGATGGCGGGCCCGCAGCTGGGGGAGGAGGCGGGGGAGCAGCCACCGTGCCGTCGTGGGGATGATGCCGAGGCGAGTGGTGCCGGCCACCCGCGCACCGAGCGAGGCAAGGTCGTTGCGGAGCGCATCCAGCTCCGCCTGGACGCGCCGGGCGCGGGCCACGGCGACCCGGCCCTCTTCCGTGAGGGTGCTGCGGCCGCGGTCGACGAGGGTGACGCCGAGCTCGTGCTCCAACTTGGCGATGTGAGCCGAGACGTTGGACTGGACGGTGAACAGCGCTTTCGCCGCTGCGGAGAACGTCCGGTGATCGGCGACGGCGACGAGGGTCTGGAGCTGTCGGAGGTCCATGCTGCTGGGGGTGAGGACGGTTGTTCGAACCGACGTCGTCCATCGCTCGCAGCGATACTACCTATCGGTGACTCTCATTTGCACGATGGCTGGATCTCGTGCATACTTTCACTAGCTCGATGCGCGTCATTCCCCCAATGGCCCGCTTCGAACATGAGCCCGCAGAAGCGATTCCCCCAAATCGCGTGAGGCTCTGAGGGTCGAGAGGCTCCGGATCCCCATCCGGGGCCTTTCCCCGTTGTGCGCCCCGTCGTCGCGGCGACCGTTCGTGAGGCCGTCGGCCTGGCTCGGGACTACCGTGGCTGGCCATGGCCGATGCCGCCGCCTTCTTCGATCTCGACCGCACGTTGCTGGCCGGCGCCAGTGGACCTGTTCTCACCGAGGCACTGCGCAAGGCCGGCGTGGTCGCCAACCGGTCGATGCCCGGCGAGGGCTTGCTCTACCGCCTGTTCGACACGATCGGCGAGACCTTGCCGTCGATGGCCCTCGCCCGCCAGGCCGCCACGCTGTCCAAGGGACGGGCACGCGAGCGAGTCCAGCAAGCGGCGAAAGATGCCGCCGAGGTGCTGACGGGCATGATCCAGCCGTTGGCCCACGCACTGTTTGACGAGCATCGGGCCGAGGGACGCAAGCTCGTCCTGGCCACCACGACGCCCTACGACATGGTCAGGCCTCTGGCCGATGCGCTCGGCTTCGACGACGTGGTCGCCACCCGCTATGGGGTGAACGCCGACGGCACCTACGACGGCACCGTCACCGGCAGCTTCGTGTGGTCCACGGGCAAGCTCGACGCGGTGCGTCTGTGGGCCGCGACGAACGGCGTCGACCTGAAGAAGAGCTGGTTCTACTCCGACAGCTTCTACGACACGCCGCTGCTGTCCGCCGTCGGGCACCCGGTCGTCGTGAACCCGGACCCGAGGATGGTGGTCATGGCGATGGCTCGTGGCTGGCCCCGCATCCAGCTCGACGTGCCCAGTGGGGTGCCCAGGATCCCCGTGGTGAACAT
>CAZTVJ010000554.1:0-5081 GCA_964616935.1 uncultured Acidimicrobiales bacterium
TTCGCCGAGCAGCATCGCGTACACCATCGCGGCGGCCGTCCGTTCGGCCACCTCGCCGGCACTGCGCAGCGCTGCGCGTCGGTCGGGCACGTCGCCGAGCGGGGCGACCGCCACGGCCAGCAGGTCATGGCCGAACGTGCAAGGCGCCAGCAGCACCTCGTCGACGGCCCAGGTCTCCGCCAGCGCACGCAGCACCCGATCATGGGTGCGCTTGACCGAGCAGACGGAGGGCTCGGTCGGGAGCACGAGGTCGAGCAGCGCCCCAGGGGGCAGGGGCGCGCACGGACCGACGGTGGCCCGTCCCGCCTCGGCGCGGGTGATCGGGTTCGCCACCATGACGGCGGCGCAGCCGAGGCCGGCGATGCCGCTCAGCTCGAGGGCCAGCTCTCGGGCGAGCCGGTGGCGGAGGGGAGGATGGTCGTCACGCAGGGCAAGCACAAGTGACAAGAGCCGGCCAACGCCACCGAGATACAGCCGACCCGTGGATCACTTGGGTACCCGGCGTGCAGCAGACGCCACCGTCCGTGGCGGAACGCTCCATCTCCTAGCATCCGGCCGATGCCTGACGACGCGACGATCCGCCGGTTGGTCGCCGCGGCGGCCACGGGCGACCAACAGGCCTGGGACGGCCTGGTCGACGCGTTCGCCGGGCTGGTGTGGTCGGTGATCCGCAGCCACGGGTTCTACGGGGCCGAGGGGGCGGACATCTCCCAGACCGTCTGGCTGCGCCTCGTCGAACATGTCGACCGCCTGCGCGAACCCGAGCGGGCCGGCGCCTGGCTGGCCACGACAGCCCGTCACGAGTGCCTGCGAACCTTGCGGCGCCAGGGTCGCACCGTGCTCGTCGACGAGCCACCCGAACCGTCCGTGGCCCCGCCCGGCGTGGATGCCGGGCTGCTGGCAGCCGAGCAGCACGAGGCGCTCGTCCAAGCGCTCGACCTGCTGCCGCCGCGCTGTCAACAGCTGCTGCGCCTCATGCTCGCCGACCCACCGCTCAGCTACGACGACATCTCGGCCGTCTTGGACATGCCGAAGGGGAGCATCGGTCCGACGCGCCAGCGGTGCTTGGGCCACTTGCGCCAACGGTGGGACGGTGCACGTATCACGGCCTCCGATCCGGGCTCGGTACCTGTGAAGGAGGACACACGATGAACCAGGGCGACAGAGACGAAGCGCTGCTCGCGCAGCTCGGTGCGGCGGTGGCAGAGGATGGACCACCCCCCGAGATCGTGGCTGCGGCGAAGGCCGCCTTCACGTGGAGGACGATCGACGCCGAGCTGGCAGCGCTGGCCTACGACACGCTCGAGGAGTCCGTACCGGCTGGTGTGCGAGGCGCGTCTGCGTCGCGTGCGCTGACCTTCGAGGCCGGGAGTGCCGTCATCGAGATCGAGGTCGAGAGCGCTGGTGAGGTCCGCCGGCTCGAGGGTCAGGTCGTGCCCGCCGCCGTGGCCCGGCTCGAGCTGCACCGCGTCGACGGCGCCGAGCCGATGGGCCTGGCCATCGACGAGCTGGGTCGCTTCCGAGCCGACGGTGTTCGGCCGGGGCAGTTGCGCCTGCTGTGCCGCTTCCTCGACCAGGCCGGAGGAGCGACGCTGCTTACCGAGTGGGTGCGCATCTAGAGGTACCGTCGCCCGATGAACAACGACGTGATCTTCGGGGCGTTCATCCCTCAGGGCTGGAAGATGGAGCTGTCCGGCCTCGATGGGGCGGAGGCGAAGTGGGCCAAGGCCGTCGAGGTGGCCGTGCTGGCCGAGCAGCTCGGGTACGACTCGGTCTGGGTGTACGACCACTTCCACAACGTGCCCCGCCCGGCGCACGAAGCGGTGTTCGAGTGCTGGACGACCATGGCCGCCATCAGCCAGCGGACCAGCCGCGTGCGGCTCGGCCAGATGGTCGGTTGCAACGCCTACCGGCATCCGAGCGTGCTGGCCAAGATCACGTCAACCATCGACGTGATCTCGGGTGGCCGCCTCGACTGGGGCATCGGGGCCGGGTGGTACGAGAACGAGTTCAAGGGCTACGGGTTCGAGTTCCCCGAGCCGAAGGTTCGCATCGGCATGCTCCGGGAGTCCGTCGAGATCGTGAAGAGCATGTGGACCGAGCCGGAGACCACCTACGACGGCCGGTACTACCAGCTCGATCGCGGGCAGTGCGATCCCAAGCCGCTGCAGGACCCTCACCCGCCCATCTGGATCGGCGGAGGTGGGGAGCAGCTCACGTTGCGGGTCGTTGCCCGTCACGCCGATGTCGCCAACTTCGGGGGCAAGGCGGCGGAGTGGGCCCACAAGGCCGAGGTCCTGAAGGGGCACTGCGCGGACGTCGGCCGCGACTACGACAGCATCCGCAAGACGTGGTCGCCGGAGGTGTTCATCCGCTCGACGGAGGCAGAGGTCGCGGCCGCCGGCTCGCGGTCGTTCTGGGGTGAGCCCGCCGACAGCTGGGCGGCCGGCAACCTCGTCGGCACGCCCGAGCAGGTGGCCGCGAAGATCCAGCAGTACGTCGAGCTCGGCTGCACCGGTTTCGTGCCTTGGTGCTCGGACTACCCGGACACCGAGACCCTCGAGCTGCTCGCCCGCGAGGTCATGCCGAGCTTTCGGTAGGGGCCTGCAGCCCGGCTCGACGAGTCCGCCGTCAAACGTAGTAGCGGTAGATGACCTCGGCGACGCATGACGGCTTGGGCGCGCCTTCCACCTCGAAGGTGACGGTGGCCGTCACCTGGGCGCCGCCGGCCACCTCGTCGACGTTGTCGATCACCGCACCGAGGCGGACCTTCGAGCCGACCGGCACCGGCGACGGGAAGCGGACTTTGCCGCACCCGTAGTTCACGCCCATGCTGATGCCGCTCACTTGCAGCACCTGTGGGAGCAGCGCCGGGGTGAGCGACAACGTCAGGTAGCCGTGGGCGATCGGGCCGCCGAAGGGCCCGGCCTTGGCCCGTTCCACATCCACGTGGATCCACTGGTGGTCGCCCGTCGCATCGGCGAACAGGTTCACCTGGTCCTGGGTGACGGTGACCCAGTCGCTGTAGCCGAGGTGGTTGCCCACGGCACCCTTGAGCCCTTCGATGCCTTCGATCACGGTCGTCATGGGTGCAGATCGTGGCACGCGCCGGTGCGGACCGTCTCGCCCTGGCGTCCTAGCGTGCCGTTCGTGGAGACCAGGTACCGGTGGCAGCGGTCTGCCGCCAGCGAAGGTCGGCCGTCACTTGAACCAGATGCGCTGGTAGTCGCGGCTCATCGGGTGGAGCAGTGCGGCGACGAGCGCGACGGCGAACAGGAAGCTGATGATGGCGGGGCTGCGAAGCAGGTTGAACACCCCGCCGACGCCGAGCACGATCAGCGCGACCTCGAGGAAGCCCATCACCACGCCCAGGCCGTAGCCCCACTTGCGCTCGTTCGCGATGCCGTATCCAGCGGCGGCACAGCCGACCAGCGAAGCGATGCCAGCGAGCGGCCCGAGCAGGAAGTAGACGCTCCCGAAGATGATGCCCAGGACGGCGCTGAAGTAGAGCAACCACACCGCGATCTGGAGCGTCTGCGGCTGCGACGGGTTGAAGAAGCGTCGCGTGTCGATCGCCATGGCTGAGAGTCTGGCAGGCATCGTGCTCGCAGCGGGCAGCGGGCAGCGCCTGCGCCCCCTCACCAGCGAGAAGCCGAAGGCGATGTGCCCGGTGGCCGGCGTCCCGCTGGTCGACCTCGCACTGGGCCACCTCGGCTTGGTCGGCCTCTACGGGCCCGGCCAGGTCGCCGTGAACGCACACCACCTGGCGGGCCAGCTGGAGGAGCACCTGATCGATCGGGTGCACCTCTCGGTCGAGGCGGAGCTGTTGGGCACCGGCGGAGGGGTGGGACAGCTGCGCGAGTGGATCGCCGGGCGAGCCGTGCTCGTCGTGAACGCCGACGCCGTCCACGATGCGCGTCTCGAGTCGTTGGTGGACGGCTGGGATGGTGAGCGGATCCGGTTCCTCACTGCGGCGGCCGCGGCACCGGCCAGCCTCGGACCGACGATGCGCCTGTGCGGTGTGCTGATGCCATGGACCGCGGTGCTGGACCTGGAAGCCGAGCGCAGCAGCATCGCCGAGCAGGTGTGGCGCCCATGGGAAGCGGCCGGGGGCGTCGAGCTGCTCGCAGCCGACGTGGGATTCGTGGACTGCGGGACGCCGGCCGCGTACCTCGCCGCCAACCTGTGGCGGTCAGGGGGAGCGAGCGTGGTGGGCCGGGGGACCGTGGTGGACGGCGAGGTCGACCGCTGCGTGCTGTGGTCGGGATCGCACGTGCGGGCCGGTGAGCGACTGGTCGACGCGGTCCGCACGGCGAGCGGCATGACGGTCCTCGTACGTCGCTTGTGACCGGCGACACCGTGCGGCAAGACTCCCGCCCCATGCCCGACTTCCTCTCCACCTACGCCCAGGTCCAGCCGGACAAGCTCGCCGTCGTCGACGACCGGCCTGACGGCACCGTCATCCGCTGGACCTTCGCGGAGCTGGAGGAGCGGGCCAACCGCCTGGCCAACGTGCTCGTCGAGCTGGGCGCGGTGCCGGGCCGCAAGGTGGTGTGGTGCGGGCAGAACTCGCCCGGCATCGTGGCGATGATCAATGCCGCCCGCAAGATCGGTGTCACGGCCGTTCCCTTGAACTACCGGTTGTCGCCCGAGGAGGCTGCCTACGTCACCGATCACTGCGACGCATCCCTCGTCTACGTCGACGCCGAGTTCGCGCCGATGTTCGAGCGGATCCGCAACGAGATCCCGAAGGTGGAGCACGTGCTCGTATTCGACGGCTCGGTGCCGGTGGGCATGCTCGACGCCGACGTGCTGGCCGCCGCGGCACCGGTTGAGGAGGCCCAGGTGCCCGAGTCGACCGAGCCCGGCGCCACCATGATCTACACGTCGGGCACCACGGGAAAGCCGAAGGGTGCACTGCGCCGCGGTGCCGGCGACCCGTCGCAGATCATGGCGATGGTGCAGCTCATCGGCTACACACCTGACGACGTCTACCTCACCACCGGGCCGCTCTACCACTCCGGCCCGGGTGGCTTCATGGGCATCGGCCAGGCCCTCGGCCAGACCGTCGTCCTGCAGCG
>CAZTVJ010000555.1:0-10225 GCA_964616935.1 uncultured Acidimicrobiales bacterium
ACCGAGCTGAAGCGCATCCAGCGCGGCGGCTGCAAGCCGGTCCCTGAGGGCTGCAACGCGGCGCCCTACGTCGACCCGGCAGGCAACACCACGAACTACTACCCCGGGGCCAACTTCAAGTACCTGTCGGCCAACGTCGTGGTGGACGCGACGGGCAAGACGCTGTTCCCCGCCTACGGCATCAAGCAGGTCGATGCCTACACCGGCAGGAAGCTCAGGATCGGCTTCATCGGGGAAGTGCTCGAGGCAACGCCCACGATCGTGACGCCGACCGGCGTCGCCGGGCTCACGTTCGTCGACGAGATCGATGCGGCCAACAAGGCGGTGGCCGAGCTGAAGGCCAAGGGCGTCAAGACGATCGTGCTCGTCATCCACGAGGGCGGCTTCCAGACGAGCGGTGCGGCCCTCAACGGGTGTGCCGGCAACTTGGCCGGTAGCCCGATCCTGAACATCGCCCAGGGCCTCGACCCTGCGGTGAAGGTCATCATCTCCGGGCACACCCACGCCGAGTACCGCTGCACCATCACGACCCAGGACGGCACGACCCGGCTGATCACCAGCGCCTCGGCGTTCGGTCGGATCCTCACCGACATCACCCTCACCATCGAGGACAAGACCGGCAACCTGGTGAGCGCCTCGGCCGAGAACGTCGTCGTCGACAACGCGCTGAACGTGCCCGGCACGGGCGTCACCCGTCAGCCGGATCCCGCCAAGGCCGATCCTCAGGTCCAGGCCCTCGTCAACCAGTACGTGACGGCCGCAGCCCCGCTGGCCAACCAGGTGGTCGGGCGCATCAGCGCTGACATCACCCGCACGGCGACTCCGGTCGGGGAGAGCGCGCTCGGCGACGTCATCGCCGACGCCCAGCTCCTGGCCACGCAGCCGGCGAACTTCGGTGGGGCCCAGATCGCCTTCATGAACCCGGGCGGCATCAGAGCCGACCTCCTCTTCACGCAGAGCCCAGGGGGCGAAGCGCCCGGCGCCGTCACCTACGGGGAGGCCTTCACCGTCCAACCGTTCGGGAACAGCCTCGTCACCAAGACCATGACGGGTGCGCAGATCCGATCCCTGCTCGAGCAGCAGTTCGTCGGCTGTGGTGGCCAGCTCACGCGCAGGATCCTGCAGATCTCCAACGGGTTCACCTACCAGCAGAACCCGGCGGCGACGGGCGTCGCGTGCGCTGACCGCATCGGAACGATGTCGCTGAACGGCGGTGCCATCGATCCCGGCACCAGCTACCGGGTCACGATGAACAGCTTCCTCGCGTCCGGCGGCGACGGCTTCACCGTCTTCAACCAGGGGACGAACGCACTGGGCGGCGAGGTCGACATCGACGCCCTGCTCACCTACTTCGGTGGAGCGAACGGAGCTCCCGTCAACCCGGGCCCGCGGGACCGCATCACGGCCATCCCCTGAGATCGCGGTGATCGGCGCCTGGCTGCTTCGGCAGCCAGGCGCTCGCGGCCAGGGAGGGTGACCCGATCCGGCACCCCGCCCCTGGTACCGTCGTCCGACGGCAGTGGCGGAGCCGCATCCTGTCCCCGACCCCCGCAGGCGGATGATCCGACTCGAGAACGTCTCCAAGGTCTACAACGGCAACGTCGCGGCTCTCCGCGACGCCAGCTTCGACGTAGCCAAGGGTGAGTTCGTCTTCCTCGTCGGCCATTCGGGCTCCGGGAAGTCCACGATGCTGCGCCTGCTCAACAAGTCCGAGCAGCCCGAGCGGGGCGTCATCTGGGTTGCCGGCAAGAGCATCAACGACCTGCCGGCCAGCAAGGTGCCGTACCTGCGCCGCAACATCGGTGCCGTCTTCCAGGACTACAAGCTCCTGCCCAACAAGACGGTCTTCGAGAACGTCGCCTTCGCGTTGGAGGTGATCGGCAAGCCCAAGCACGTCATCCGCCAGCAGGTGCCCACGGTGCTCGAGCTGGTCGGTCTGGCCGGCAAGGCGGAGCGCTTCCCCGACCAGCTCTCGGGCGGCGAGCAGCAGCGGGTGTCCATCGCCAGGGCGTTCGTGAACCGGCCGCTCATCCTGCTGGCCGACGAGCCAACGGGCAACCTCGACCCCGTGACGAGCGAGGGCATCATGCGCCTGCTCGATCGGATCAACAAGACCGGTACCACCGTGCTGATGGCTACCCACGACACCCGCATCGTGAACATGATGCGCCGGCGGGTCATCGAGCTCGACCGCGGTGTCATCATCCGTGACCAGGCGCGGGGGGTGTACGAGTAGTGCTGAGTCGCATCGCCTACGCCTTGCGCGAGACGGCGTCGAACCTGCGGCGGAACTTCACCTTGACCGCGGCGTCGTTGCTCACCGTCGTCGTGTCCTTGACCCTCGTCGGCGTCTCGTTGCTGATCCGCCAGGCGGTGGACAACGCGCTCGTGCGGTGGAAGGGCGGCGTCGAGTTCATCGTCTTCATGAAGCCGGAGTCCAGCCCCGACCAGATCGACACGGTGCGGCGGGACCTCGAGGAGAACCCGCAGGTCAAGTCCGTCCGATTCGTGGACAAGCCGGAGGCGTACGAGGAGTTCAAGCAGCTGTTCCCCGACTCACGCGAGCTGACCGAGTCGCTCACGGTCGAGTCGATGCCTCCCAGCTACCGGGTCGTGCCCCGCACCGACGACAGCACGGTGGTCGCTGCGCTGGGCACCCAGTTCGAGAGCAAGGCCGGCGTGTTCTCCGTCGAGTACTCCAAGAAGACGCTCGACTGGCTCCGCACGATCTCGGGCTTCCTCGGGTATGGCCTGTTCGTCGCCGCCAGCGTGCTCCTCGTGGCGGCGGTGCTGCTCATCTGGAACACCATCCGAACGGCCATCTTCGCCCGCCGGCGCGAGGTGGAGGTGATGAAGCTGGTCGGTGCGACGAACTGGTTCATCCGGGTGCCGTTCATGCTCGAGGGCCTGTTCCAAGGCTTGGTCGGCGGCATCGTCGCCTGCATCGGGGTGTGGGGCCTGAACGCCTTCTGGAAGCAACGGGTGATCAACGACGTCCAGGTGCAGGCGCTCAAAGCGCTCGTCGTCTCGGGGGGCGAGCTGCGCTTCGTGTTCGTGGTCGTGCTCATCGTCGGCGCCCTGGCCGGTGCCATCGGCTCCGCCGTCGCCGTCACGCGCTACCTCCAGGTGTGACCATCCGCGCCCCGGGGGGACGGGCGGTCGTAATCTCCCCCTTGGCGCCATAGGTCTTTTGCCCTATGTTGGTCGCCCATGCCACGCGGGGTCCGGGCGGGCCTGGCTGCGCTCACGCTCGTCGTGCTCGCACCCCTCCCGGCCGCTGGTCAGGATGCAGGTGTGGTCGTCGAGCCCGTCGCCCGGTCACAGGCGGTGGAACAGGAGCTCAGCCGGCTCGCCAAGCAATTCGAAGAAGGTTCGCTCGAGGAAGCTCGGGTGGTCGCTGAGTACCAGGTGTCGCAGCGCGAGCAGGCGACGCTCGATGCTGACGTGCGCCGACTCGACGTGGCCCTCGGCCAGACCAACGTGGCCCTGGCCGCCGCGCAGCGTGCCAGCCGGGAGGCCGAGGCCGCATCGCGCCGGGTGCTCGACCAGCTCGCCAATGCGGCGCGCGAGGTGGTGCGGGCTCGCGACGACGTCCGCGAGGTGGCCTTGCTGTCCTACGTCGGCCAGGGACAGCTGGGCCTGGCGGCGGCAGCGCTCGATCAGAGCGGCACCGGAGCGGATCTGGGCGTCGGCCTGACGTACGCCAGGCTGGCGGGGCAGGTGCAGACAGACCGGATCGAGATGCTCCGACGCCAGGAGGCCACGGTGCGGCGGCTCGAGGCGCTGGCCGCCGAGACGAGCCGGAAGGCGACCACGACGAAGGCAGATCTCGAACGCCGCCAGGCCGAGCTGCAGCGCGACCGAGCCGAGCGGGCCACCGCGTTGGCGAAGGTGGCGACCGAGGTGGCCTTGCAACGCCGGCTGGTCACGAAGGTGCAGGCCGCGCAGGCCGGCTACCGCAGCAGGATCGCCGAGCTGGAAACGGAGTCGGCCGGCATCGCTGCGCTGTTGCGCAGCCGAGCCCCGGCACCGCCGGTCGCCCGAGCGGCCGCGACACCGGCCCCGCCCGCGCCAGCGGCGGTGCCTCGCCCTGCAACCCCGGCCAAGGTGGCAGCGCCCACGCCGACTTCGGCGAAGGTCAAGGCCCCGCCGGTCGCGACCGCGCCGCGCACGACCGCCGCACGACCGGCACCGGCCCCCGCCACCAAGCCGCCGGCACCTCCAAGAGCAACGACCAAGGCGACGACCAAGGCGACGACCAAGCCGCCGGCACCGACGACGGCACGGCCGATCGCCACGACGATTGCGGCGGCGGGTACCACCCAGCCCAAGGCCAGCGCCAGGCCCACTGGACCGGTGGGGGTAGCGCCACCGCGCCGGGTCGACCTGTCCTTCCCGCTGCCCGGCTGGCCGATCGTCTCCGGCTACGGCATGCGCGTCCACCCGATCCTCGGCATCCGGCGCATGCACGAGGGCATCGACATCTGGGCACCTGCGGGCACATCCATCCGGGCCGCCGCCGCGGGCACCGTCATCTGGGCCGGTCCCCGTGGGGGATACGGCATCGCAGTGATCATCGACCATGGCAACGGCCTCGGCACCGTCTACGCCCACCAGTCCTCGGTCGGCGTCGCCCAGGGTCAGGCGGTGACGGCCGGTGCCGTCGTGGGCTACGTCGGCCAGACCGGCCTGGCCGCTGGTCCTCACCTGCACTTCGAGGTCCGGATCAACGGCGCCGCGTACGACCCGCTGAACTTCCTGCGTGGTCGATGACGGCCACGGGGTGCCGGGGCAGCATCGGTTCCTTACGAGCCGCTGAACTTCGCCGCCGACGGCGGGTGGCTCGGAAGCGCACAGGTAGGGTGCGCGCCGTGACGTTCTGGCCCGGTGGGCGATCGTGAGCCGAGTCCCGCTGCTCGAGGCAGCACAGGCGCCGCTCCTGGCCCGGCCGTACTACGCAGGGGGCGATCCTGGCGTGATCGCGAAGGCGCTCGCCCAGGTGCCCGAGCAGCTCGGCCCGGCGCTCGCCCTGTTCGGTGCTGTCCTCGGCCCCTCGGCCATTGGTCCCCGGCCGAAGGAGATCGTGGTCCTGCGCACCTCGGCCCTCCTCGGTTGCCGGTACTGCGCGGACGCCCACACCATCGTGGCCCTGGACACCGGGCTCACGCTCGAGGAGGTGCGGACGCTACGGGCCGAGCCCGGTGCACGGGCGGTCCGTGACGCCTTCCCCGGCGTTGCGGAACAGGCGCTCGTCGCCTACATCGACGCCGTCGCCGGTGGTCGCGGAGCAGTGCCCGACGAGATCGCAACCGCCATGGCGGCGCACGCACGGGACTTCGAGGTGGTCGAGCTGACGCTGCTGATCGCCACGACGATGCTGCTCAACCGCTTCTGCACGGCGCTCGAGCTGCCGAGCAGCCCGGAGACGCTGGCCCGCCTCAAGGCCGAGGGTCTGGCGTGACGACGGCGATAGCGACCGCGATCGAGGCGAGCGTCCTGCCGGGCCGCGTGTGGATGTACTCGAACTACCACTGCAACCTGGCGTGCTCCTACTGCCTCACCGAGTCGGCGCCGTCGTCGCCGAAGCGGGCGCTGACCGGTGCCCAGATGGAGACCATCGCGCTCGACGCCGCGGAGCTGGGCTTCACCGACCTGGGCGTCACCGGCGGCGAGCCGTTCCTCGCGGCGTCCATGCCGGAGACGCTCGCCCGCCTCGCGTCGATCCTGCCGACCGTGGCGCTCACCAACGGCACCGTGTTCAGCGATGTGCGCTACGAGCGGCTGGCGCCGCTCGCCGGACTTCCCATCAAGCTGCAGATCTCCCTCGACTCCGACGAGTCCGAGGTGAACGATGCGGCACGCGGGCCGGAGAACTTCCGCAAGGTGGTCGAGGCCATCCCCCGCCTGGTGGAGCGGGGCATCGGCGTGCGCATCGCTACGACGATCGACGGCGAGCCCGACCAGGAGGCGATGGCCCGCCTCTGCGAGCTGCACCGCAGCCTCGGCGTCCCTGACGAAGATCACCTCGTGCGCCCCATCGTCCGCCGGGGGCGCGCCATCGACACCGACCAGGGCGTCGCGGCCGGCGTGACCGAGCTGCCGCCCGAGCTGACGGTCACGGCGGACGGCACGTTCTGGAGCCCGTTCGGGCCCACGGTTCACGGCGGTGTGCTCGACACCGATCTGCTGCTCACCCGCACGATCACGCCGCTGCGCACCGGGGCCGAGGCCCTCCTGCGCCTGCTGGAAGGTCGGCCACCCGGCGAGGACGCCAGGCTCAACATCAGGTGAGCATGAGCAGCGAAGCGGCCCGGTCGGGTCGCCGTGGAACGAGTGAGAAGGGGAGGCGTGATGAGCACATCAGCGCGGCCTGAGGTCGCCGAGCGGTACGAACCGCTCGACCGGGCCGGGCGGGGGTCGATGGCCGCCGTGCGGATCATCGTCGGCCTGCTCTGGCTCACCAACGTCGGCTGGAAGGTGCCCCGCGACTTCGGTCAGAACGACGGTGCCGGTCTCTACGGCTTCGTGCAGGAGGGCATCAAGGAGCCGGGCCTACCCGGTTGGGACACGATCCTCGACAAGGTCGTCGTGCCCCAGTTCGGGCTGTTCGGCTGGATCACCGTGCTCACCGAGCTCTCGCTCGGCGCGTTCTTGCTGCTCGGTCTGGCCACCCGGTTCTGGGCGGTGGTGGGGATCGTGCAGTCGATCGCCATCGGGCTCACCGTCTTGAAGGTGGAGAACGAGTGGCCGTGGTCCTACTACCTGATGATCGCGGCGAACCTTGCCCTGTTCGCGACGGCGGCGGGCCGCTACCTCGGACTCGACGGCGTGATCCGGCCCCTCCTGGCAGACAAGCCGTCACGGTTCGCTCAGCTGTTGAGGAGGGTGTCGTGAACGGCGCGCGGCGGGTCAACCGAGCCATCGTCGTCCTCGGTGTGGTGGCCATCGTGCTCGGCGCCGTCGGTCTTGGCTTCGCCGCCGGCAAGGGCCAGGCCGGCAAGCTCGTGGCCATCGGTGGCTACGAGCTGCAGCTCTACCAGCTCAACTGGGTGGGCGCCGCGCTGTTGATCCTCATCGGCGTGCTGGCCCTGCTCGGCAGTGCCCTGCGCAACCTGACGCTGGTGTGGGTCGCCGCCGGCGTCTCCGCCGTCGGGCTCGTCGTCGGCTTGGCCACCTGGCGGTCCGGCTCGACCAGCCTCTTCGGCTTCGACGGGCGGGCCGCCTCGCTCTTGCTCCTGCTTGCCGTCGGGCTGTGCACGCTGGCATGGGTGACGCCCGCGGAGGACACCGCCGGGTAGGTTCGGACGCCGGAGGCCCGGAGAGGGAGGCACGGCTTGGCGAGCGTCACCACCACCACCGCCCCGGACCGCGCATCGCGGGCCATCGTCGCCGCTGCCCGGATCGTGGTCGGCCTGCTCTGGATGACGAACGCGGGCTGGAAGGTGCCCCCGGCCTTCGGGGAACGCGGCAACCGCGGCCTCTACCGGTTCGCCGCCGCTGCGGTGGACGATCCAGTGTTCCCGCCGTTCTCCTGGATCGTCGAGCACGTCGTGCTCCCGAACTTCCGGTTCTTCGGTTGGGTGGTCCTCCTCGTCGAGATCAGCCTCGGTGCCTTCCTCACCTTCGGCATCGCCACCCGTCTCTGGGCGGTCGTCGGTGCGGCCCAGGCGACGCTGATCGCTCTGAGCGTCCTGCGGCTGCGGGGTGAGTGGCCGTGGGCCTACTACCTCATGATCGTCGCCAACCTGTTGCTGTTCGCCACCGCGGCCGGTCGCTTCGCCGGCATCGACGGCGTCGTGCGGCCGGCGCTCGCCGACGGCAGCGGGCGGTTCCGGCGCTTCTGGCTGCGGGTGTCGTGACGGTGGAGCCGGGTCCCCGGAGGGCGGCGCTGGTGCTGGCCGTCCTCGCGATCATCGTTGGCGTCGTCGGCATGGCCGTGGCCGGCACCTCACCTCGCGGGGTGGTCGTGGGTGTCGGCGATCTCGAGCTGAACCTGTACAGCGTCAACCTCACGGGTGGCCTGCTGGTGGCCGCCATCGGCGTGCTGGCCCTCATCGGTGTCCTGTCGGCGACGCCCGTGCCGCTATGGGTCGCCTCCGGGCTGGCCGGCCTGCTCGCGCTCTACGGTCTGGCCGCCTGGCGTGACGACACCCGCAACCCGCTGGGCCTGGATGGGCGAACCATCTCCTTGCTGCTCGGGCTCGCGCTCAGCTTCGCCGCCCTGGCCTGGGCGGCATCCCGTCCGCCCGCGGCTGGTTAGGGTCGTTGGTCGTGGAGTACACCCAGATCGCCTACGACGTCGACGGCCCCATCGCCACCATCACGCTGGATCGGCCCGACCAGCTCAACGCGTTCACCGGCACGATGATGCGAGAGCTGCTCGACGCCTTCGACCGCACCGATGGCGACGACGCCGTCCGGGTCGTCATCATCACCGGCCGCGGCCGCGGCTTCTGCGCCGGCGCCGACCTCTCCGGTGGGGGCGACACCTTCGCCGCGGGCGGCGGGGGCGACCGTTCCGGGCCGCAGGGGGTGCCCAGGGACGGGGGTGGTCTCGTCAGCCTGCGCATCTTCAACAGCCTCAAGCCGGTGATCGCTGCCATCAACGGCCCCGCCGTCGGCGTTGGGGTCACGATGACGTTGCCGATGGACATCCGGATGGCCTCGGAGGATGCTCGCATCGGGTTCGTCTTCGCTCGGCGTGGCATCGTGCCCGAGGCCTGCTCGTCCTGGTTCCTGCCCCGCCTGGTCGGCATCCAGCAGGCCGCCGAGTGGGTCTACACGGGGCGGGTGTTCCCGGCGTCGGAAGCGCTGGCGGCTGGGCTGGTGCGCAGCGTGCACAAGCCGAAGAAGCTGCTCGATGAGGCCCGCGCCCTCGCTCTGGAGATCGCCGAGAACACCGCGCCCGTGTCGGTGGCGCTGTCGCGCCAGATGATGTGGCGGATGCTCGGTGCCGGGCATCCCATGGTGGCCCACCAGGTGGATTCACGCGGCATCGCCGAGCGCGGCCGCAGCGACGACGCGCGTGAAGGGGTCCTGTCGTTCCTGGAGAAGCGCCCCCCGGCCTTCCCGGTTCTGGTCAGCGACGGCCTGCCGGAGATCTTCCCCGGCTGGCAGGATCCCGAGTTCTCCTAGTTGTCGGTTGGCGGGTCGCCTAGCGCTTGTGCAGCAGCGTGAGCCCGTCGGCGATGGGCAACAGCACACACGTCACCCGGGGATCGGTGGCCACGGCGTCGTTGAACGCTCGGATGGCGACGGTGTCGGTGGATTGGTCGGCGTCGTCGACCACCGCGCCGGACCAGATGGTGTTGTCCACCATGATCAGCCCGCCGCGGCGCATCCGGGGGAGCAGCGCCTCGTAGTACGAGCGATAGGCAGGCTTGTCGGCGTCGATGAAGGCGATGTCGAACTGCTCGGTCTGCGGCAACGCCGTCAGCGTGGCGATGGCCGGACCGATCCGGAGGTCGATCTTGTCGTCGACGCCCGCCTCGGCCCAGTACCGCCGACCGATGGACGTCCACTCCTCGCTGACGTCGCAGGCCAGGAGCCGGCCGCCATCGGGCAGGGCCCGAGCCACGCACAGTGCGGAGTAGCCCGTGAAGGTGCCCACCTCGACCGCCGCCCGGGCCCCCATGACCCGGACCAGCAGCCCGATGAGCACGCCTTGGTCCGGGCTGATCTGCATCTGCGCCCGGTCTCCCAAGCGCTCCGCCGTCTCGGCGATGAGGCGCCGCTGCAGGTCGTCTGGTGGCGTCGTGTGGTCCACGGCGTAGTGGGCGACGCCGGGGTCGAGCCAAGGTTTGTCGGTGCGAGAGGACATCGATCGACCCTACGGGGCGCGAGACTGGATCGTGGCCGAGCAGTCGCTCTACGAGCGCGTGGGCGGCATGCCCTTCTTCGTAGCGCTCGTCGATCATTTCTACGACGGCGTGGCGGGCGATCCCGTCCTGCTGCGGCTGTATCCCGAACCCGACGACCTCGGCCCGGCGCGCGAGCGGTTGACCTTGTTCCTCATGCAGTACTGGGGCGGTCCGACGACCTACAGCGACCAGCGTGGCCACCCGCGATTGCGGATGCGCCATGCACCGTTCGCCATCGGTGTCACCGAGCGCGAGCGATGGCTCGTCCACATGGACGCAGCCATCGACGCGGTGACACCCGGCGCGCCGGATGTGCGCGACGAGCTGGTCGCCTACGTCACGATGGCGGCCGAGGCGATGCAGAA
>CAZTVJ010000556.1:0-19235 GCA_964616935.1 uncultured Acidimicrobiales bacterium
CGGCATCAACCTGCTGCGAGAGGGGCTCGACCTGCCGGAGGTGTCGCTCGTCGCCATCCTCGACGCCGACAAGGAGGGCTTCCTGCGTTCGCAGACCAGCCTCATCCAGACCATGGGACGAGCTGCCCGCAACGTCGACGGGCAGGTGATCATGTACGCCGACCGGGTCACCGACTCCATGCAGCGGGCCATCAGCGAGACGAACCGTCGGCGCCGCGTGCAGGAGGACTACAACGCCGAGCACGGCATCGACCCGCAGACCATTCGCAAGGCCGTCACCGACATCTTGTCCATGCTCCGGCCCGACGAGGGTGCGCCCGTGCCCGGCCGCGATCGGCGCAACCGGGGCCGGGACAAGGTTCGCTCAGACCTCGCCGAGCTGCCCCAGCACGAGCTCGGCCGGCTCATCCTCACGCTCGAGGAGGAGATGCACCAGGCCGCGGCCGACCTCCGGTTCGAGTACGCCGCCCGGCTGCGCGATGAGGTGAAGGACCTCAAGCGCGAGCTCCGCGAGGTCGGCTGACGTGCGAGTGGACTACTGAGGTGCCGACGCCCGCGCAAGTCGCCGAGTACTTCCGGCTGTTCGCCGACGAGCCTGGTGTGCCGTTCTACAACCGCCTCTCGGCAGCCGTGGCCGACGAGGCTTGGCTCTGCGAGATGGTGACCAGGGCCAAGAGCGGCCAAGCTCGCCCGGTGCTGCTGCTTGCCGCCGTCCATCGGCTGGTGCTCGACCACCCGCACGACGAGCTCGCCCTCTGGTATCCCACTGTCACGGGACGACGCGTGCCCGACGCCGACCCGGTCCCCGCGTTCCTGGCCTTCTGTCGGACCTACGAGACCGAGCTCGCGCAGCTCGTCGAGACCCGCTCGACGCAGACGAACGAGGTGAACCGCTGCGTGGCTGCGGCAGCGGCGCTTCGCGCCGCAACGGCTGAGCTCGCCGAGGTGCCGCTGGCCCTGGTCGAGCTCGGGCCAAGTGCCGGGCTCAACCTCCACGCCGACGCCTACGCCATCGAGCTGGGCGACGGGAGCGTGCACCAGGCTCCCGACTCGGCGGTGCGGCTCCGTACGACCCTCGTCAGCGGCAGCCTGCGCCCCGACCTGGACAGCCTGCTTCCACCGGTGGTGGCCCGGCTCGGGCTCGACCTCCACCCGATCGATGTCCGTGCCGACGCGAACGACGTCGCCTGGCTCGAGGCGTGCCTGTGGCCCGAACAGCTCGAGCGGTTCGATCGCTTCCGAGCCGCGCTGGCCGCCACCGTCGAGGACCCTCCGACCCTGGTGCAGGGCGACTTGCTCGACGACCTCCCCGCCCTGCTCGACGGCCTTCCCGACGGTGCGCACGCCTTCGTGTTCCACACCTGGGTCCTCACCTACGTTGCCCGGGCTCGACGGCCGGCCCTGGTTGACATCCTCCGTACCGCAGCGCGGCGACGACCTGTGAGCTGGTTCTCGGCCGAGGGGAGCGGCGTGGTACCCGGCATCGAGGGGCCGCCCTCGGAGGACTTCGGGCTCACCGTGCTGGGCCTCACCACGTTCCGCAGCGACGTCGAGCAGACACGCCTGCTCGGTACCTGCCACCCCCATCTGGCGTGGCTCGACTGGCAGGGTTGACCCGGGTTCAGGTAGCGCCTCGGGCATGGCTCAGGTCGAGCCTCCAGACGTCGTTGTCGACCCGCAAGTAGTTCGTGGGATCATTGAAGTCGAACGTCTCACGGTCGCCGCCAAACGTGAAGATCGAGGCGCGATCGCACCCCGGCTGGCGGGCGGCGACCACCGCGAAGTCGTACTTGGCTTGGTCCGGCGAAACGGCGTTCCACGGTGCATCGTCGAGCTGCACCCACCGGGCGCCGTCGTCGCTGCCCCACGTGTCGAGTGGGTTCTGGAGCAGGCCAAACCCCCCGAAGCACACGATGGTGCCTCCGCTGACAGCGCACTTGTGCCCGGGGCGAGCTGACCAGCCGGCGGCCGCCGTGACCTGCTGCCAGTGGACGCCGTCGCGCGTTCGCCACACGTCGTTGAAGTAGGGCGGGGTGCAGCCGGGCAGTGGCTGGCAGGTGAAGCCGACTTCACCGCCGAGCAGGTAGATGTAGCCGCCCTTCACCACGGTGGCCGCGCCGGCGCGTGGGCTCCACGGCGCGTGTTCGGTGAGCCGTTGCCACGTCGCACCGTCGCGGGACTTCCAGACGTCGTTGAAGTAGACGCGCTGCGGCGGCCCGCCGACGATGGAGGAGTCGTCGTTCTTCGAGCCAGCGAACACGTAGATCTCGCCGTTCAGCACCTCGGCGCTCAGTCCGGCCCGGCCCTCCCACCCCGCCTGCTCGGTCATCTGCTTCCACGTGACACCGTCGGTGCTGCGCCACACGTCGTCGAAGAACTCCGAGGACGAGATGAAGGGCGGGCAACCGGAGGGGAACGGCGGGCACGCCGGGTTGGGCACGACGTCGAAGTCCTGGCCCCCGAGCACGAACATGGCGCGGCCCTTCGTCACCGCGGAGAAGTAGGCGCGTGCCGGCCAGTGGCCGGGCGTGGCCGTGTCGAGGAGCTTGGTCCACGAGGAGCCCTGGTCGTCGCTCGACCACACGTCGCCCCAGATCGTGCTGTCGCCTGGGATCGGTGGCTGGCTGGGCGGGTTCGGCGTGCGCCCACCCATCAGGTAGAACCGACCCTTCAGGTCGACGACCTGGAGCCCCGCCCGCGGTGCCCACGGGGCGGCGTCCTCGATCAAGTTCCACGTCGTCGTCGTTGGCCTTGGGGCACCCTGCGGTGCCGCAGCGGCCGGACCGATGCCGGCCGGACCGATGCCGGCCGCAGTCACGAGCGCGACCAAGAGCACGCCTACCCACATCCGCCGATGCATGTCGTCCCCCATCCTTGGCACGGTTCGCCCCGCGCTGCTGATGGTCCTCTTAGACCCTGGAGGTGCATCGTGTCAATGCTGTCACGAGGATCGAACACCCGTTCGTGTCCACCGTCTAGGGTTGCCGGCGATGCAACCCTTCGATCAGCCGGGCGGCGGCCCGCGACGCCGTCGGTAGGCTCGCTCTGATGGCCGACCAGCTCGTCGTCCGGGGCGCCCGGGAGCACAACCTCAAGAACATCAACGTCGACCTGCCTCGCGAGCAGCTCATCGTCTTCACCGGGCTGTCCGGTTCCGGGAAGTCCAGCCTGGCCTTCGACACGATCTACGCCGAGGGCCAACGGCGCTACGTGGAGTCGCTCAGCGCCTACGCCCGGCAGTTCCTCGGCCAGATGGACAAGCCGGACGTGGATTTCATCGAGGGGCTCTCCCCGGCCATCTCCATCGACCAGAAGTCGGCCTCCCGCAACCCCCGCTCGACGGTCGGCACCATCACCGAGGTGTACGACTACCTGCGGCTGCTCTTCGCCCGGATCGGTGTGCCGCACTGCCCGAACGACGGCACGCGGGTCGAGCGCCAGACGCCGCAACAGATCGTCGACCGTGTCCTGAAGCTGCCCGACGGCACCCGGTTCCAGGTGCTCGCGCCGGTGGTGCGCGGGCGCAAGGGCGAGTACGAGAGCCTGCTCGCCGACCTCACCGCGCAGGGCTACGTGCGCGCCCGCGTCGACGGCGACATCGTCGACATCGCCGAGTTCCTGGGCAGCGAGGAGCGCCTCGCTCGGTACGAGCAGCACACCATCGAGGTCGTCATCGACCGGCTGGTGCGGCGCGACGGCATCGAGCGGCGGCTCACCGACTCGCTGGAGACCGCGTTGCGGTTGGCCGATGGGGTGGCGGAGGTGGAGCTGGTGCCCCGCGACGGGGACGACGGCGAGCAGCCGGAGACGCTCACGTTCTCCCAGCACCTTGCCTGCCCCGTGTGCGGCACCAGCTACGAGGAGCTGGCCCCTCGCAACTTCTCGTTCAACTCCCCGTACGGCGCCTGCGAGCACTGCGACGGCCTGGGCACGACGTTCGAGGTCGACCCCGAGCTGGTCGTGCCGAACCCCGACATCTCGGTGAACGCCGGGGCCATCGCGCCGTGGAGCACGGCCCGCACCCAGTACTTCCAGCGCATGCTCGACGCGGTGGGGGAGGCGAACGGCATCGACCTCGACAAGCCGTGGGGCAAGCTCACGAAGGCCCACCAGCAGGTGCTGCTCTACGGAGTCAAGGGCAACGTGACGGTCAAGTACAAGAACCGGTACGGGCGCCAGCGGCAGTTCTCCACCAGCTACGAGGGCATCATCCCGTTCCTCCAGCGGCGACACCAGACGTCGGAGAGCGACTGGTCACGCGAGCAGATCGAGACCTACATGCGAGAGGTGCCCTGCCCGCACTGCGGGGGCGCCCGCCTGCGCCCGGCGTCGCTGGCCGTCACGGTCGGCGGGAAGAACATCAGCCAGGTGTGCGATCTTGCCATCGGTGAGTCGGCCAAGTTCCTGGAAGGGCTCGAGCTGTCCGAGCGCGACCGCATGATCGCCGAGCGGGTCGTGAAGGAGGTCAACGCCCGCATGAGCTTCCTGCTCGACGTGGGGCTCGACTACCTGTCGCTGTCTCGCTCTGCGGGCACGCTCGCCGGTGGCGAGGCGCAGCGCATCCGCCTCGCCAGCCAGATCGGCTCGGGTCTCGTCGGCGTGCTCTACGTCCTCGACGAGCCCTCCATCGGGCTGCACCAGCGGGACAACCGACGCCTCATCGACACGCTCGTGCGCCTGCGCGACCTCGGCAACACCGTCCTCGTCGGCGAGCACGACGAGGAGACGATCAAGGTGGCCGATTGGGTGGTCGACATCGGTCCCGGCGCCGGCGAGCACGGCGGTGCCGTCATCTACTCGGGGCCCGTGAAGGGCATCCTCCGCAAGAAGGACTCGATCACCGGGCAGTACCTCTCGGGCAAGCGGTCCATCCCCACCCCGCAGCACCGCCGGATCCCCAACGGCGACTGGATCACCGTGCGGGGTGCTCGCGAGCACAACCTGAAGAACATCGACGTCCGCCTGCCGCTCGGGTGCTTCGTGGCTGTCACCGGCGTCTCGGGGTCGGGCAAGTCCACGCTGGTGGGCGACATCCTGCTGCCGTCGCTCATGCAGAAGATCTACAAGACCCGCACCGCGCCGGGTCGCCACAAGACGGTCGAGGGCATCGAGCTGCTCGACAAGGTCATCGACATCGACCAGTCACCGATCGGTCGCACGCCCCGCTCGAACCCGGCCACCTACACGGGCGTGTTCGACCACATCCGCCGCCTGTTCAGCTCCACGCAGGAGGCCAAGGTCCGGGGCTACCTGCCCGGCCGGTTCTCCTTCAACGTGAGCGGGGGTCGCTGCGAGGCGTGCGCGGGCGACGGCACGATCAAGATCGAGATGCACTTCCTGCCGGACGTGTACGTGCCGTGCGAGGTCTGCAAGGGCGCGCGCTACAACCGCGACACCCTGGACATCAGCTTCAAGGGGAAGAACATCTCCGAGGTGCTCGACCTCCCCATCGAGGAAGCGCTGCAGTTCTTCGCCAACCAGCCCGCCATCGCCCGCCACATGCAGACGCTGGTCGACGTCGGGCTCGGCTACGTGCGGCTCGGGCAGCCGGCGCCGACGCTGTCGGGCGGGGAGGCCCAGCGGGTGAAGCTGGCCTCCGAGCTGGCGAAGCGCTCCACCGGCCACACGATCTACTTGCTCGACGAGCCGACGACCGGGCTGCACTTCGAGGATGTTCGCAAGCTGCTCACCGTGCTCAGCCGCCTCGTCGACCAGGGGAACACCGTGCTCGTCATCGAGCACAACCTCGACGTGATCAAGACGGCCGACTGGATCATCGACCTCGGGCCGGAGGGCGGGTCAGGTGGCGGCACGGTGGTGGCCGAGGGGCCACCCGAGCACGTCGCCACGGTCCCGGCCAGCCACACCGGGCGGTTCCTGGCCGCCCTGCTGGCGCGTTCCGCCTGACGCGACGAGGTGCCCGCCGGGCGGAGCGGGCACCTCGTCGCGTGCGGCCGCTGGGCCGCACGTCCCGTCCTGGGCATGCGTCTCAGTCGTCGTCGTCGCTGCCGTGGCCCGAGCTGCTGTCGTCCTCCGAACCCCGGTTCGACCCGCTGCGGTCGTCGTCAGCGTCGTCGTCCGAACCCGGGTTCGACCCGCTGCGGTCGTCGTCATCGACCGTCGTCACCGTGGTGCCCGGGTTGGTGGGGCTGGGCTGGGGGTTCGTACTGCCGGCGGTTGTCACCGTGCCACCGCGGCCGTCATCGTCGTGGCCCCGGTCGCCGTCGTCATCGTCGATCGTGACGGGCGTGGTCGTGTCAGGCAAGGAGTCGTCGACCGACGTCGGCACGCTCGACAGTGAGCCCAGTGTGGTGGTCGCACCGTCGTCGAGCGAGGTGCTGGTGCTGGCTTGGGCCAGGGTGCCACCGGTTCCGGCGTCCAGGTTGCCAACCGCAGGGACGGGGTCGTCGGACCCGGAGCGGAGCAGGCCGAAGTTGGCGGCACCGGCCGCCGTGGCCAGGAACAGGCTCCCGATGACGGCGCCGGCAGCGATGGCGATGCGCTTGTGTTGCATGACCGCCACCGTACGGAGGCGTTGCCCAGAAGCAGTCCAGCGCCGGGTTAGGGAATGGCAAAGATCATCGAAGTGGGGGCACGACCGTGCCAGGCTTCGCCCCCGTGCGGATCCTGCTGGTCGAAGACGACGATGGCATCGCCGGACCGCTCGTCGACGGTCTGCGGCGTGAGGGCTTCGATGTCGACCGGGTCGCTGACGGTGCGAGCGCGCTGGCCCATGCTGGTGCCGACCTGGTGCTGCTCGACCTGCGCCTGCCTGACCTCGACGGGTTCGACGTCTGCCGCCGGCTGCGAGCGACCTCGTCGACGCCCATCATCGTCGTATCGGCCCGCGGCGAGGAGGTCGACCGGGTGCTCGGCCTCGAGCTGGGGGCCGACGACTACCTGGTGAAGCCGTTCGGACTGCGTGAGCTGGTGGCCCGGATCCGCGCCGTGTCACGTCGGACGGCCACGGCCCTCTCGGCCGAGGCCAACGGGCCGGCCCCTGGGCCCCAGCAGTTCGGCAGCCTTGCGCTCGACCGCCGCACCCACCGGGTGACCGTCGCGGGGGCCGAGATCGATCTCACGCCCAAGGAGTTCGCTCTGCTCGAGCTGCTGGCCGAGGATCCCGGGGCGGTGCGCACGCGGGGCGAGATCCTGGACCAGGTGTGGGACCCCCACTGGTACGGCCCGACCAAGACCCTGGACGTCCACGTGGCCACCCTGCGGCGCAAGCTGGGCGACCCGCGTTGGATCGAGACGGTGCGGGGGGTGGGGTTTCGGCTGGGACCCGGGCCGTGACCCGGCGACTCGTCGTCTCCTACGTCCTCATCACCGTGGTCGTCCTGGCTGTCCTCGTCCTGCCGTTGGGGGTGATCAACCAACGCCGCCAGCTGGGCGAGGTACAGGCCGGACTCGAGCGGGACGCGTTCGTCCTGGCCACCCTGGTGGAGGACGGGCTGGCGCCGGGGGCGCTCGATTCGGTCGGTACCGAACGGGTGCTCGCCTACGCGAGCGAGGTGGGGGCGCGGGTCGTCGTGGTCGACGCGAGCGGCGCCGCCGTGCTCGATACCGACGCGCCCGACGGCGGGGGGCGCGACTTCTCGACCCGCCCGGAGGTCGCGGCCGCGCTGGAGGGCCAGGTTGCTGCCGGCACACGGCGCTCTGACACCCTCGACACCGATCTGGTGTACGCGGCCGTGCCGGTGGCGTCCAGTGGGCTCGTGCGTGGGGCCATCCGGCTGACCTATCCCACCGCCGAGGTCGACGACCGCGTCCGCCGGTACTGGCTCAGCCTGGGCGGGGTGGCGCTGGTCTCACTCGTCGTGGTGGCTGCCGTGGGTGTCGTGATCGCCCGATCGGTCGCCCGTCCCGTCCGCCGCATCGAGGAGGCGGCCACCGCGATCGGCACGGGTGACCTGACGCGGCGGGCGCCGGAGGACCGGGGCCCACAGGAGGTTCGCTCTCTCGCCCGCTCCTTGAACCGTACGGCGGACCGGCTGCAGGACCTGATCACCAGCCAGGAGGCCTTCGTGGCGGACGCCTCGCACCAGCTCCGGACGCCGTTGACCGCCCTGCGCCTGCAGCTCGAGAACGTGCAGGCCGGCGCCGACGAGGCCACCGCCGAACACATCCAGGACGCGGTGGGCGAGACCGAGCGCCTCACCCGGCTGGTCGACGGGCTGCTGGTGCTGGCCCGCGCCGACCGTGCGAGCGTGGCCGCGACAGCGGAGCGCCGGTTGGTGGGACCAATGCTCAGCGAGCGGGCGGAGGTGTGGCGGGCGCTGGCGGACGAGCGCTCGGTGGCGCTCGTGGTGGACGCGCCCGACGGCCTCACCGTGACCGCCGATCCCGACCGCCTCGTCCAGGTGCTCGACAACCTGGTGGCCAACGCCCTCGACGCCGCGCCCGAAGGAACCTCCATCACCTTGCAGGGGGTCGAGGGGTCGCCGGCCCGGTCCGAGATCCACGTCGTCGATGACGGTGCCGGACTGCCCCCCGAGGAGCGCGCGCGGGCGTTCGACCGCCTGTGGCGAGCCGATCCCACACGGGATGGCCTCGGCGGTAGCGGGCTGGGACTGGCCATCGTGGCCAAGCTGGTCCACGCCGACGGGGGCACGGCGCGGCTCGACGCGGCACCCGGCGGCGGCGTCGACGCCGTGGTCGATCTGCCGAGCTGACCCCGCCTCAGCGCGTCAGCGCCCCGGCTGCGTCGAGGTCGGGCGCGATGCCCAGGCGGACTGCGTCGCCGTCGCACCGAAGCACCCCTACCTGCTCGCCGCCTTCGAGAGCGACGCCGTCGGCGAGCGGCCGCCGGCTGGCATCGAAGGCGGCCGTGAACCAGGCCTCGACCGCCTCGCACAGCCGTGCGTCGTCGCTGGCATCGACGAGCGAGAGACCCAGTGCCGAGCGTGGACCGTCGGTGAACAGGGCCAGCTCGCCGCCGGCCCAGGCCTTGGCCGCGGCCTCTGCGTCGCCGATGGCTACCGCCTCGTCGCCGCCCGGGGCCTGGAAGAGCCAGAGCAGCGACGCGGCACCCAAGGTGTCCCGCCGAGCCTCGTCCCACGATCCCTCCAGAGCCGGCACGTCGGCCGGGTTCTGGGGCGCCGCCGCATCGGCGAACAGCACCTCGGCCGTCGTCGCCGGCAGCTGGCGATACGCGGCGTCGACGCCCGGCCACCCGGCGCCGTCCTGGAGGCGGCAGGCGTAGGTGAGACCCGCAAGGTAGGGAAACATCAGCTCGTTGCGCAGGTACGGCGGGATGTCCTGGAGGTCCTCCTGGGCCGCCATGGCGTCCGGTCCGGTTGCTCCCTGGAGCTGGTCGAGCAGGCCGATGTGGCGGAGCGAGAAGCGCTGCATCAGGAGCGTGGCATCGCCCTCGACGAGGGCCAGTCGGGCGAGGTTGGCGTCGCTGGCACCGGCCTCCTCGGTGTCCGGCAGGCCGAGTGCCTGGTCGGTGAGGGCATGGTCCAGCTCGTGAGCAAGGGTGATCTGACTCGTCGCGTCGAGGCTCGTCTGGCCTTCTGGCACCCGGACGACGACCTCGCCAGTCTCGGGGTCGTAGTAGCCGGCGACCTGGCCGGACAGCAGGTCCTGCTGCAGGGCTTTCAGGTCGGTGCCCTTCGGGATGGCGCCCAGCAGCTGGAGCACCCGACCGTCGAGGTCGGCCTGCTCGGCCGGGTACTGCGCCTTCACGAGGTCCGCGATCCGCTGATCGAAGGCGTCGGCTTCGAGGATCTCGGGTTGCACGGCCTTGTCGAAGCGCAGGCCACGCTCCTCCTCGACCAGCTCGGCGATCTGGGTGACCTGCTGGGCGACGTCGCCCTCGACGCCGCCGCGCAGCTTCGGCGTCGGCGTGCCCTCACCCAAGACGCACGCAGGATCGACGCCGGCGAGGCCCTCACCACCGCCCAGGAGGTCCTCCAACGGGTTCGGAGACGGATCCGGGTCGGCCTTGTCGTCCGGGGCGCCCGAAGGCTCGCGCAACAGGTCGTCGAGCCGCTGGCGGAGCTCGGCCGAGCGGTCAGCCGGATCTGCAGGAGGTGTGCCGGCTTCAGTAGCCGGGGCCGTGGCCGCGGCCGACGAGCTGTCGCGACGGACGACGATGATGGCAGTGCCGATGACGGCGATGGTCACGATGGCCAGCGCCACGAGCCAGGGCCAGCGTCGGCGCGCCGGGGCGCGGACAGGGCTGGGCGGAGCGACGGGCAGCGACATCGACGTACTCCCTCGATCGGTGGACGCGCTGGGAGGTTGGCAGCGAGCCCATAAAGGGGGCGTCAAGGGGCGGCCGGTGCGATCCGCCTCAGGTGATGGCGAGCATGCGGTCCAGTGCGACCCTGGCCCACTCGGCGACGGCGTCGTCGACCACGATGCGGTTTACGACGCGGCCTTCGACGAGGTTCTCAAGGACCCAGCACAGGTGGGGAGCGTCGATCCGGAACATCGTCGAGCAGGGGCACACCAGCGGGTCGAGGGACACGATCGTCTTGCCCGGTGTCTCGTCGTCGAGCCGGTTCACGAGGTGGATCTCCGTGCCGACGCCGATGACGGCACCCGCGGGTGCCGCCTGGACGGCCCGGATGATGAAGTCGGTCGAGCCGACCTGGTCGGCGATGCCGCACACGTCGTGGCTGCACTCCGGGTGCACCACGACGATGCCGCCCGGGTGCTCGGCCCGGAACGCGTGGACGTGCTCGGGACGGAAGCGCTGGTGCACCGAGCAGTGCCCCTTCCACAGCAGGAAGGTGGACGCCTTCAGCTCCGCCTCGGTGAGCCCGCCCTGCTCCAGACGCGGGTTCCAGACCCGCATGTCGTCGAGCGAGTACCCCATCGCCAGCCCCGTGTTGCGGCCGAGGTGCTGATCGGGGAAGAACAGGACCTGCTGCCCGCCGGCCCCGCCTTCGGCCTTCGCCCGGAAGACCCACTCGAGGACGGCCCTGGCGTTGGTCGAGGTGCACACGGCTCCGCCCATCCGCCCGACGAAGGCCTTGAGGGCGGCCGAGGAGTTCATGTAGGTGACCGGCACGACCGTCGCGATGTCGACGACAGCGGCGAGCGCCTCCCACGCCTCCTCGACGCTGTCGATGTCGGCCATGTCGGCCATCGAGCAGCCCGCGTTCAGGTCGGGCAGGATCACTTGCTGGTGCGGGCCGGTGAGCACGTCGGCCGACTCCGCCATGAAGTGCACGCCGCAGAACACGATGTAGCTGGCATCCGGGTGCTCCTTGGCCAGCACCGACAACCGGAACGAGTCGCCCCGGGCGTCGGCCCACCGCATCACCTCGTCACGCTGGTAGTGGTGGCCGAGGATGTAGAGCCGGTCGCCGAGGGCCGCCTTGGCGGCGGCGATGCGCGCAGCGAGGTCTTCGGGCGACGCGTCGGTGTAGTCCTGCGGCAGAGGGGACTGCAGGCGCAGCATGTCGTTGGTTCCTCCCTGTGGGAGTGGCTCCGGTCGTGGCCGGTGGAAGCGAGCCTGGTCTGCTCCACGGGGATGTCGGCCCCGAAGCGGTGATATGGCGCCGATGCCAGGCGGCGTGCCACGCAGTGTACGAGCCGCCGGCAGGGAGGCAACCCGTAGCCTGCAGCCGTGGTGCAACGACCTCCGGCCGGCACGATCCCCGACTCGCCCGGCTCCTACCAATTCAAAGATGCCGAGGGTCGGGTCGTGTACGTGGGCAAGGCTGCGAGCCTCCGTCAACGCCTCAACAGCTACTTCGGCGACCCGGCACTGCTCCACCCGAGGACCGCCCAGATGGTCACTACCGCGGCGACGGTCGAGTGGATCCAGGTGCGCAACGAGGTCGAGGCCCTCATGCTCGAGTACAGCCTCATCAAGCAGCACCGGCCGCGGTTCAACATCCGGTTGCGGGACGACAAGAGCTATCCCTTCCTGGCCGTCACCGTGGAGGAGATGTGGCCTCGGGCGATGGTGATGCGGGGCCGCAAGCGCAAGGGCGTGCGGTACTTCGGCCCGTTCGCGCACGCCTACGCCATCCGTGACACCCTCGATCTGCTGCTGCGGACCTTCCCGATTCGCACCTGCTCGCCCAACAAGTTCCACCAGCACGAGCGGTTGGGCCGGCCCTGCTTGCTGTTCCACATCGAGAAGTGCTCGGGACCGTGCGTCGGGGAGGTGACGCCCGAGCGCTATGCCGAGCTGGTCGCCGAGCTCCTCGACTTCCTCGATGGGGAGACCGACGGGATCGTCAAGCGGCTGAACCACGAGATGAAGGGTGCGGCGGACGCGCTCGAGTACGAGCGAGCAGCCCGCGTCCGCGACCGGCTCGCGGCGGTCACCAAGGCCATCGAGCGCCAGCAGATGGTGGCTGAGCGCAACGAGAACCTCGACGTGATCGGCATCGCCGACGACGAGCTGGAGGCCGCGGTCCAGATCTTCTACGTGCGCAAGGGCCGCGTGATGGGTCGTAAGGGCTTCATCGTGGACAAGGTCGAGGACCTCACGCCCGCTGGGCTCGTTGCTCGCATCCTCGAAGAGCTCTACGGCGACGAGCCGCCGCTCGGCGTGCCGACCCAGGTGCTGGTGCCGGTCGCGCCCGAAAGCGTCGCGGTCTACGAGGAGTGGCTCTGCGAGATGCGCGGCACACGGGTGCATGTCCGGGTGCCGCAACGAGGGGACAAACGGGCGTTGCAGGAGACGGTCACCCGCAACGCCAAGGAGGAGTTCACCCGCCACCGTCTGCGAAGGGCGGCCGACCACAACAGCCGCGCCCGAGCGTTGAACGAGCTGCAGGACGCGCTTGAGCTGCCCGAGGCCCCGCTGCGCATCGAGTGCTACGACATGGCCCACATCCAGGGCACCGACTACGTCGGATCCATGGTGGTGCTCGAGGACGGGCTACCTCGCAAGAGCGAGTACCGCCGCTTCAAGGTGAGAGGTGTCGCGGGCAACGACGACTTCGCGGCCATGGAGGAGGTTCTCACGAGGCGCCTCACCGCCTATCTGGACGAGCGCGATCGACCGGTCGGCGACCGGCCGGGCAAGTTCGCCTACCCACCCCAGCTGCTGCTGGTCGACGGGGGCAAGGGCCAGCTGTCGGTGGCCCAGCGGGTCGTGCGCGAGCTGGGGCTGGAGGACGAGATCCCGGTCGCTTCGCTGGCCAAGCGGTTCGAGGAGGTGTTCGTACCGGGCCGGGCCGAGCCCATCGAGCTGTCGCGGCAGTCCGAAGCGCTGTACCTGCTGCAACGGGTGCGCGACGAGGCGCACCGCTTCGCGAATGCCTTTCACCGGGAGCTGCGCGACAAGCGCATGACGAAGAGCGTCCTCGACGATGTCCCCGGGCTGGGGCCCACCCGCAAGAAGCGCCTCGTGAAGGAGCTCGGCGGGGTGACCGCGGTGAGGAAGGCGACGCTGGAGGAGCTGCAGGCGCTGCCCTGGCTGCCGGATGCGGTCGGCGCCGCGCTGTACGACCGGGTCCGCAAGCCGTGAGCCTGGCTTGCTCGGTCGACCCGGCACGGCGGATCTCGGGACGGATCTTCTCCTCGGGACGTGACGCCGCGCTGAGCGCGACCTCCGCGCCCGAGATCTTCGAGGCCGAGGCTCCGTGAGCGAGGAGGACCTCTGGGAGACCCATGCCCGGTGGTGGCAGGACGGGTTCACCGCTGGCGCGGACCCCGAGTACGAAGAGCAGATCCTGCCACTGGCGGCCGGATGGCTGGAAGGTGCCGCCGACGTGCTCGATGTCGGTTGCGGGGAGGGCCAGGTGGCTCGCCTGGCCGCGCGCCTGGGCGGTGCTCGCGTGGTCGGGATCGACCCCACCTGGGCCCAGGTCACGGTGGCGACCGAGCGCGGCGGTGGCCCCGCCTACGCCTGCTCCGGCGCTGCGGCGTTGCCCTTCGCCGCCGCCAGCTTCGACGCTGTGGTGGCCTGCCTCGTCTTCGAGCACATTCACCACGTCGACGACGCGATCGCCGAGGTGGCCAGGGTGCTGCGTCCCGGCGGGCGCTTCGTGTTCTTCCTGAACCACCCGTTGCTCCAGACTCCGAGCAGTGGCTGGATCGACGACCAGACCCTCGACCCACCGGAGCAGTACTGGCGGATCGGCCCCTACCTCCTAGAGGACGAGACCCTCGAAGAGGTCGAGAAGGACGTCTTCCTCCCCTTCATCCATCGTCCGCTGTCACGGTACGTCAACGCCATGGCCGCATCTGGCCTGCTCGTGCGGCGCATGGAGGAGCCGGCGCCACCGCCTGGATTCCTCGCCCGAGCCGAGGAGTACGCCGACGCCGCGACGATCCCGCGCCTGCTCTTGCTCGTCGCCGAGCGGCAGCCCTGACACACCCCTGGACTACGCTCGCCTCGTGCACTTCCCCCAGCACCCACCCCGACCCGCTGGGGGAAACCATGGTCACCGATGCTCTTCGCCGTCGCCTCTACGACGCCGCTGCCCGCACCTGGGGTGCGGCTGAGGCCGATGCCCTGATGGAGCTGCTACCGCCGGTTGGCTGGGGAGATCTGGCGCGCCAATCCGACGTCCGTGAGGCTCGGTCCGACCTTCGCCGCGAGCTCGCCGAGCTGCGCACGGAGCTCAAGGGCGAGATGGCCGACCTCAAGGCCGACATCTCTGACCTCCGCGCCGAGGTGAGGACGCAGCTCCCCCGTCTCGTCGCCGCGAACATCGCGTCGATGCTGGGCGTCGCCGCGCTGGTGGCTGCCATCGTGAAGATCGGCTGACCGTTCGCAAAACCGCAGGTGGGAGCAGGTAGACTGGTGGTGTGACAGCAGGCCGCGAAGGCGCCACGGTGACGGACATCCTCGTCATCACCGGGTTGTCCGGCGCTGGCCGCAGCCAGGCGGCCGACGATCTCGAGGATCTCGGCTGGTTCGTCGTCGACAACCTGCCGTCGTCGCTCATCGAGAAGGTGGCCGAGCTCGCTGGAGGGCGCGGTTCGAACATCGACCACCTGGCGCTCGTGGTGGGCAGCGGGGTGCACCAATCCGACATCACCGATGTCGTCGGTCGCCTGCGAGCCTCCGGTCACCGGGTCCGCATCATGTTCCTCGAAGCGGCGACGCCCGAGATCGTGAAGCGCTACGGGAGCACGCGACGCAAGCACCCACTGTCCGACGGGACGTTGAGCGTCATCGACCTCATCGAACAGGAACGAGAGCTGCTCGATCCCGTGCGAGGCATGGCCGACCTCGTGATCGACACGACCGACCTCAACGTGCACCAGCTGAAGGCCCGCCTCGGCGCCGTGTTCGCCGACGAGGTACCCGAGTCCGGCATGCAGACGGCGGTCACGTCGTTCGGCTTCAAGCACGGCCTTCCCCTCGACGTCGACCTCGTGCTCGACTGTCGCTTCCTGCCCAATCCCTACTGGGTGGAGGGTCTGCGCCATCACACCGGGCTCGATCCCGAGGTCGTGGAGTTCGTGCTCGGCAACGACGTCACCCAGGACTTCCTCACCCGCCTGGACGATCTCCTCGACCTGCTGCTGCCCGCCTACGAGGCGGAGGGGAAGAGCTACCTCACGCTTGCCTTCGGCTGCACCGGGGGCCGGCACCGCTCGGTCGCCATCGCCGAAGAGCTCGCCCAGCGGTTGCGCAAGCGAGGTCTGTCACCCCGAGTTCAGCACCGCGACCTCCCCCGTTCGGACTGACGCCTCCGGGGGATGGCCATGCTCACGGCGGGCGCATCGGCCAGTAGGGTCCGCTCCCGGTACAGCCATCTCAGTCCCGACGACCCCCCGGGTTCGGGAAAGGAAGCGACATGACGGTTCGCGTCGGCATCAACGGCTTCGGGCGCATCGGGCGCAACGTGTTCCGAGCCGCCAAGAAGATGGGCGCTGACATCGACTTCGTGGCCGTGAACGACCTCGGGTCGCTCGACACCATGGCCCACCTGCTCAAGTACGACTCGGTGCACGGTGTGTTCCCGTCCGAGGTCCATGTGGTCGACGGCGGCATCATGGTCGACGGCGACACGCTGCAGGTGCTGCAGGTGCGCGACCCGAAAGAGCTGCCCTGGGGGAACTTGGCGGTCGACGTCGTCATCGAGTCGACGGGCTTCTTCACCGACCGGGACAAGGCGGCCCTGCACCTCGTGGCCGGCGCTCCGTTCGTCATCGTCTCGGCGCCTTCCAAGGGCGCCGACGCCACGTTCGTGCTCGGGGTCAACTCCGACTCCTTCGACCCCGCTGTGCACAAGGTGGTGTCGAACGCGTCCTGCACGACGAACTGCTTCGTGCCGCTCGTCAAGGTCCTCGACGACGCCTTCGGCGTCGAGCAGGGCTTCATGACCACCGTCCACGCCTACACCGGCGACCAGATGCTGGTGGACGGCCCTCACAGCGATCTCCGCCGTGCCCGTGCCGCTGCCGTCAACATCGTCCCGTCCACCACCGGCGCGGCCCGCGCGACGGGTCTGGTGCTCGAGAACATGGTCGGCAAGCTCGATGGCGGCTCGCTGCGGGTGCCCGTGCCCGACGGCTCCATCACCGACTTCACCGCCGTGCTCGCGGCGGCGGCGACGGTGGAGGACATCAACGCCGCCTTCCGGGCTGCGGCCGATGGCCCGCTGAAGGGCATCCTCGAGTACAGCGAGCTGCCGCTCGTGTCGTCCGACATCGTCGGCAACCCGCACAGCTGCGTGTTCGACAGCGACCTGACGATGAGTCAGGGCACCCTCGTCAAGGTGGCCGGCTGGTACGACAACGAGTGGGGCTACTCGTGTCGCACCGTCGAGCTGGCCTACCTGGTCGGCTCGGCGAACCATCGGTAGTCGACCGATGGACCTTCCCCAGCTCGAGGACCTCGGGCCGGTCGAGGGCCGGCGCGTCCTCGTCCGGACCGACTTCAACGTGCCGCTGGAGGGCGGCCGCATCACCGACGACTTCCGGATCCGGGCCGCGCTCCCGACGTTGGCCTGGCTCCAGGAACGAGGGGCGACGGTCGTGGCCTGCAGCCACCTCGGCCGGCCCAAGGGCGCGCCGAACCCGGCGTACGCCATGGCGCCGGTGCGGGCGCGCCTCGACGAGCTGCTGCCCGGCATCGAGCTGCGAGAGAACCTCCGCTTCAACCCGGGCGAGGAGGGCGACGACCCTGCATTCGTGGCCGAGCTGGTCGAGGGCATCGACGCCTACGTCGACGACGCCTTCGGTGCCGCGCACCGCGCTCACGCCAGCATCGTCGGACCTCCCCGGACAATGCCCAGCGCCGCCGGCCGCCTGCTGGCCCGTGAGGTCGAGGTGCTGCTCGGTCTGCGGGACCACCCGCGGCGGCCGTTCGTCGCCGTGCTCGGAGGTGCCAAGGTGAGCGACAAGATCGGCGTCATCGACGCTCTCCTCGGCGTGGTGGACGCGCTCGTCATCGGCGGGGGGATGTGCTTCACGTTCCTCTCCGCGCTCGGTCACCCGGTGGGGGACTCCCTCTTCGAGGCCGACCAGGTGGCCACGTGCAAGCGGTTGCTGGACGCGGGCAAGCCGATCCTGCTCCCCGAGGACATCGTCGGTCTGGCTCCCGACGGGACGGTCGCCAACTACGGCCGCTCGCTGCCCGGCGGCGTGAAGGGCCTCGACATCGGGCCCGGTGCGGCGGCGGCCTTCGCCGATGCCATCGCCGACGCAGGCAGCGTCTTCTGGAACGGGCCGATGGGGTTGTTCGAGGACGACCGCTTCGCCGCCGGCACACTGGCCGTCGCCCAGGCCGTGGCGGATACCTCGGCCTTCACGGTCGTCGGCGGTGGCGACTCTGCCGCTGCGCTCGGTCAGTTCGGGCTGGCCGACGACATCGACTGGGTGAGCACGGGTGGCGGTGCCTCGCTCGAGCTGCTCGAGCTGGGCGACCTGCCTGGCCTCGAGGCCCTGCGCAACGCGCCGAACTGGAGGAACCGCTCGTGACCGCGTCAGGGCGCAAGCCACTCATCTCCGGTAACTGGAAGATGCACCTCAACCACTACGAGGCCATCCAGACGGTCCAGAAGCTGGCCTACCTGCTCTCGAAGGACGACTACGAGGCGGTCGACGTCAGCGTCCACCCACCTTTCACCGACATCCGTTCGGTGCAGACTGTGCTGGCCGCCGACCGCATCCCGATGCTGCTGGGTGCCCAGCACTGTCACTGGGAGGAGAAGGGCGCCTTCACCGGCGAGGTCGCGCCTGCGTTCCTGGCCAAGCTGGAGGTGCAGCTCGTCATCGCCGGGCACTCCGAACGCCGGGAGCTGTTCGGGGAGACCGACGAGATGGTGAACGCGAAGGTGCGGGCCATCTTCGCAAGCGGCATGACGCCGATCCTCTGCGTGGGGGAGACGCTCGCCGAGCGCGAGGCGGGCGCCACCGAGACGAAGGTGCTCGGTCAGCTCGAAGCCGATCTCGTCGGTCTGACGAACGAGCAGATCGGCGCCATGGTCATCGCCTACGAGCCCATCTGGGCCATTGGCACGGGCCGCACCGCGACGGCGGACGACGCACAGGCGATGTGCAAGACCATCCGTGCCGCCGTGGCCCGGCGGGCCGGTGACGAGGCGGCCGCGTCGCTGCGGGTGCAGTACGGCGGGTCGGTGAAGGCCGCCAACGCCGCCGAGCTGATGGCGCAGCCCGACATCGACGGCGCGCTCGTGGGCGGCGCCAGCCTCGACCCCGACGAGTTCGCCCGCATCGTGGGATATCGCGGCTGACCGCATCGGCCTTTGCTTCGGGTCGGAAGGCGTCATCCGGTCGTCACCGTTCTGAAATGAACGGTGCACTGCCGCCGAGTAACGCGGGTGGTACCGTCACGCGGTCCCGGCCGTCAGTCCGCGTGAACCAGAGGGGAAACGGGCGGTCGGGTGTGTCGCTGTCGAGTCGCGTGCTGGATTGCCATCCAGAACGTACACAGCCAGGACACCGCACCCCGAACCCAGGAGGTCAGAATTTGAGGAACAGCAGGAAGACTGCTGCGGCCGTCGCCGGATTGCTCAGCCTTGCCATGGTCGCCGCCGCATGCGGTAGCGACAGCAAGGACAGCACCGCCACGACGACCGGCCCCGCCACCACCACAGCTGGCGGCGCCACTACCACTGCCGGTGGCGAACCCACCACGACGGCAGCGGCCGCGCCCGCCGGCGGCACCATCACCTATGCCGCCGAGCAGGAGTACACCAGCCACAACAACCTCACGAGCGAGACGGGGTTGTTCGCCAACCAGCTCGTGCTCAACCCGACGCTGCCGGCCGGCCCCTTCTTCGCCGACGACAAGGGCGGCTACACGCTCGACAAGGTCATGATGGACTCGGCCGAGC
>CAZTVJ010000557.1:0-4098 GCA_964616935.1 uncultured Acidimicrobiales bacterium
CGCGCTGGTGGCGCTGAACGTCACGGATCCGCGGCTCAGCGGTTGGCTGGCGGTCGCCCCTCCCCTCACCATCGCGCCGGGTGACCCCCTGGCCGCACCCGATCACCGGCCCAAGCTGCTGCTCGTGCCCGACCACGACCAGTTCGCGCCGCCGGCCGTCGTGGCCGAGCGCGTCGCCGCGTGGCGGGCGACCACACTGGACACGGTCACCATGGCCGACCACTTCCTCGGCGGCCGCACCGAAGCCGTCGCAGCCCGGGCCGTCACGTTCGCGCGGTCGTTGCGCTGACGGCCACGACGATCAGGCGGGGCGCACCGTGATGCCCCGCGCCGCCATCGCGGCCTTGGCCTCGGCAACGGTGTGCTCACCGAAGTGGAAGATCGACGCGGCGAGCACGGCGTCGGCGCCACCCTCCACCACACCGTCGGCCAGGTGGTCGAGCGTGCCCACGCCGCCGCTCGCTATGACCGGAACGCTGACCGCATCGGTGATGGCGCGCGTCAGCGGGAGATCGAAGCCGTCCCGCGTGCCGTCTCGGTCCATGGACGTCAGCAGGATCTCGCCCGCCCCGAGAGCCACGGCCTCCCGCGCCCACTCGACGGCGTCCAGCCCCGTGGGCGTGCGGCCACCGTGGATGACCACCTCCCACCCGCCGCCGGAGAGCGCCCGGGCGTCGATGGCGCAGACCACGCACTGGGCACCGAACTCGGCCGCGATCTCGGTGATGAGCCCGGGGCGCTGGACGGCGGAGGTGTTGACGCTCACCTTGTCCGCCCCGGCCCGCAGCAACCGGCGAGCATCGTCGACCGAGCGGATGCCGCCGCCGATCGTGAACGGGATGAACACCTGCTCGGCCGTGCGGCGGGCGACGTCCACCATCGTGTCCCGCCCGTCGGACGATGCGGTGATGTCGAGGAAGACCAGCTCGTCGGCCCCCTCGGCGTCGTAGCGGGCCGCCAGCTCCACCGGGTCGCCCGCATCGCGCAGCCCGACGAAGTTCACGCCCTTGACGACCCGACCGTCGGTGACGTCGAGGCAGGGGATCACCCGAGCCGTGCGCACCGCGGCGACGCTACTGGTTGCCGTGCGGCGCAGATCGGCCGGCGAGCGCGTCGATGGCCTCGGCGACGCCGAAGCGACGCTCGTAGAGCGCCTTGCCCGTGATGACCCCCGCCAGGCGCCGCCCCCCGGCCTCCAGGCGGGCCAGAGCGCGGAGATCTTCGAGCGTGCCGATGCCCCCCGAGGCGATGACCGGGACCGTGGTGCGGGCCAGGGCCGCGGCCAAGCCGTCGAGGTCGGGCCCGGCCAGCGTGCCGTCCCGGTTGATCTCGGTGACCACGAACGCCGCCACGCCGGCATCCTCGAACCGGGGCAGGACGTCGAGCACGGAGGTGCCGCTCCCCTGCAGCCATCCCCGCACGGCGACCTCGCCGCTGCGCCCGTCGAGCCCCACCGCCGCTGGCTGGCGAGTGGCGATGCGCCGCACGAGCGCCGGATCCTCCATCGCCGCGGTTCCGAGGACCACCCGGCTCACCCCGGCCTCGGCCAGTGCCTCTGCCGCCGCCTCCGAGCGAACGCCCCCGCCACTCTGCACCCGCACACCGAGGGGGGCCACGGCGGCGGCGATGGCACCGACGACGTCCCGGTTGGTCGGCTCGCCGGTCCGCGCCGCGTCGAGGTCGACGACGTGGATCCAGCTCGTCCCCGCGGCGGCGAAGGCCATCGCGACGGCCACTGGATCGTCGCCGTAGACCGTCTCCTGCCCGTAGTCGCCCTGGTGGAGCCGCACGCAGCGGCCGGCCCGCAGGTCGATCGCCGGGTAGAGCTCGATCATGCCTGGACGAGCCCGGCAGCCACGCCGGTGAAGTTGGCCAGCAGCTGCAGCCCCGACGCGCCCGACTTCTCGGGGTGGAACTGCGTGGCGAACACGTTCCCGATGCGGACGGCCGCCGTGAGGGAGACGCCGTAGTCGCACGTGGCGGCGACCACGGCAGGGTCGTCGGGTACGCCGTGGAGTGAGTGCACGAAGTAGCACCACGGCGAAGCACCGAGCCCAGCGAACATGACGTCCTCCGGTTGTTGCAAGCACAACTGATTCCACTGCATCTGGGGGCGCTTCACCCCCGGTGGGATCCAGCGCACCATGCCCGGGACCACGCCGAGCCCTCGCTCACCAGGCTGCTCCTCGGACGCGTCGAAGAGGAGCTGCATCCCCACGCAGATGCCCAGGAAGGGTCGGCCGGAGGCGACCGCGCCAAGGGCGAGGTCCTCCAGACCGGCACCCCGCAGGGCACGCATGCAGGCGCCGAAGGCGCCGACGCCGGGGAGGACGACGCCGGCTGCGTCCGCGACCACGGCCGGGTCGGCCGTGAGGCGGGCATCGGCGCCCATGCGCTGCAGCGCCTTCTCGGCCGAGCGCAAGTTCCCGATGCCGTAGTCGAGCACTGCGACGAGCGGCTTCACGCGCTCGTCCGCGCGTTCGCTCACAGCACACCCTTGGTGCTCGGAACGGCGGTGCCTTCGATGCGCACGGCGTCGCGTAGGCAGCGGGCCAGCCCCTTGAACGTCGCCTCGATGATGTGGTGCACGTTGCGACCACGCCGCAACGTGACGTGCAGCGTGATGCCAGCCGCCATGGCGAACGACGTGACGGCATGCTCGGCCAGGCTCGGATCGAACGGCGGCGAGCCGAGCGGGACGGCCTCCGGCAGGTCGACCTCCCACACCACGAACGGGCGGCCGGACAGATCGAGAGCCACCTCCACGAGGGCCTCGTCGAGGGGGTAGAGGCCGCTGGCGAAGCGCCGCACGCCGGCCTTGTCGCCGAGCGCGTCACGGAACGCCTCGCCCACGACGATGGCGGTGTCCTCCACGGTGTGGTGGCTGTCGACGTGGAGGTCGCCGGCGGCCGCGACGGTGAGGTCGAACCCGCCATGGCGCCCGAGCTGGTCGAGCATGTGGTCGTAGAACGGCAGCCCGGTGGAGACGGAGGTGCGTCCAGTGCCATCGAGGTCGATGGTGACCGTCACGGTGGTCTCCTTGGTCGACCGCTCCCGGGTCGCCGAGCGGCTCATCCCAACACCTCCGTCAGCGCGAGCAGGAAGGCATCGTCCTCCGCCGGGGCGCCCACGGTGACCCGCAGGCAGTCGGCCAGCCGGGGCCAGCCCGAGCAGTTCCGCACGAGGACCCCTCGTTCGAGCAGGCCGTCCCAGACGTCCTGACCCGGCCGACCCTCGGGCCGGAACAGCACGAAGTTGGCACCCGACGGCCACACACGCACAGGCAGGTCGGCCAGTGCGGCAATGATTCGCTCCCGCTCGGCGACGACCGCCTCCACCCTCGCCTCCATCTCGTCGGTGTAGCGCAGCGCGAGCCGACCGGCGGCCTGCTTGGCCGCATCGAGGTGGTACGGCAGCACGACCTTGTCGAGCTCGGCCACCAGCCAGGACGGCCCGACGAGGTAGCCGAGCCGAGCAGCCGCCATCGACCACGTCTTGGAGAACGTGCGGGTGACGACGAGCGGCACGTCCTCGTCGAACAGCTCGAGTGCGGACCAGGGGGCGAACTGCCCGTACGCCTCGTCGACCACGACGAGACCGCGCGCCAGGTCGACCACCTCCCGGACCACCGCCTCCGGTTCGACCATGCCGGTGGGGTTGTTGGGCGAGCAGAGGAAGGTGATGACCGGGTCGGCGTCGGCCAGGACGCGACGCACCTCCGCGAGATCGAGCGAGAAGTCCGCCGCCCGCTCCCCCTCGACGACGCCCGTGCCCGTGAGGCGGGCGATGTGCGCATGCAGCTGGTAGGTGGGTTCGAACGTGGCGACGGTGCGACCGGCCCCCCCGTACGTGAGCAGGAGGACCTGCAGGACCTCGTTCGAGCCGTTGGCCGCGAACACCTGCTCCGGCGCGACGCCATGGAGTGCGGCGATGGCGCGCCGCAGGTCGATGGCGCTGCGGTCGGGGTAGCGGTGCCACGGGATGCGTGAGAGCTCGGCCGCCAGCGCGTCCTGCCACGCCGCCGGCGGTGGCTGGGGCGACTCGTTGGTGTTCAGGCGGACGGCGACCGACACCTGGGGCGAGTGGTAGCCCTCCAGC
>CAZTVJ010000558.1:0-6009 GCA_964616935.1 uncultured Acidimicrobiales bacterium
CGTGATGGTCGAGACGAAGCAGGTCGACGACGTCGGTCGCGCCTTCGACCGCGCCCTCGCTTCCGGTCGTCCCATCCCCAACGGCCTCGGGCGGCACGACAACGACGAGATGTTCAGCTTCTACGTCGTGTCACCCGCGACGTTCCAGGTCGAGGTCGGCCATGGCGCTCGGGTCATCGGCGACGACTGGAGCGACAACCGCCGGTACAGCCTGATCAGCCGATGGGGCCACCAGCCGATCCCCCAGTCGTGAACCCGTGACGACCAGCGACGTCGCGATCGTCGGCGCCGGGCCGACCGGCACGATCTTGGCCATCCTGTTGGCGCAACGAGGGCACTCGGTCACCCTGCTCGACAAGCAGCGCGCTCCATACCCGCTCCCCCGGGCCGTGCACTTCGACCATGAGATCGGCCGAGTCCTGCAGGCCTGCGGGATCGGCAACCGGCTGCGCGGGATCATCGAGCCCGCCGAGATCTACGAATGGCGCAACGGCGACGGCCTGCCGCTGGTGCGCTTCGGTCGCCGGGGTGACGGACTGTCGGGATGGCCGCAGGCGTCGATGTTCAACCAGCCCGAGCTCGAGCGACTGCTGGCCGACCGGGTCACCGAGCTGCCCACGATCGACGTCCAGCGTGGCCGCGAGGTGGTCGCCTTCGACGTCGACGCGGCAGGGGTCGCGATCACCCATCGTCGTTCCGGTGCCGAAGCCGACGCGTCGGATGGAGCCGACGACGACACGATGCACACCCGCTACATGGTCGGGTGTGATGGCGCCAACAGCCTCGTGCGCACGCTGCTCGACGTCGACGTCGAGGACCTGGGGTTCTTCTTCGACTGGCTTGTCGTCGACCTCATCCTCCACGACGACCGCGTCTACGACCCCGTGAACCAGCAGGTGTGCGACCCCCTGCGGCCCACGACGCTGGTGTCGGGTGGTCCAGGCCGTCGCCGCTGGGAGTTCATGCGCCTGCCGGAGGAAGACCCGGCCGAGCTGAGCGGCGTCGAGTCGGCGTGGCGGCTGCTGGCGCCGTGGGACGTGCACCCTGGCAATGCCACCCTGGAGCGTCACGCCAACTACACGTTCCGCGCTCGCTGGGCCGAACGGTGGCGCGAAGGCCCGGTGTTCCTTGCCGGAGATGCTGCTCACCAGATGCCGCCCTTCGCCGGTCAGGGCATGTGCTCCGGGGCACGTGACGCCGCCAACCTCGCCTGGAAGGTGGACCTCGTCCTGCGTGGCCTCGCGGCGGACAGCGCCCTCGACTCGTACCAAGCCGAACGGATGCCCAACGTGCGGGCCGTCATCGACTTCTCGATCGAGCTGGGCAAGATCATCTGCATGCCCGACCCGGTCGAGGCGGCGGCGCGCGACGAGTTCATGAGCGCGCTGGTCGTCGAGGGTGACGTGTCGGAGGTACCTCCGCTGCCGGGGATCACCAGCGGGATCGTCGATGCGGACAGCCCGCAGGCCGGGCTTCTGCTCCTGCAAGGCATCGTCGACGACGGTCGCGGCCCGATGCTCTTCGATGACGTCGTGGGCGCCGGCTTCCGCCTCGTCACGAGTGCGGCCGTGCCTGTCTCGACCGATGTCGGCGAGTGGTTCGCGACCATCGGTGGCGCGGTGGTCACGCTCGACGAGCACAGCCCGATACGAGATCCCGAGCGCCACTACGCCGACTGGCTCGCCCGCCATGATTCGATTGCGGTGCTCCAACGCCCGGACTTCGCCATCTTCGGGACGGCGTCGAACGTCGCCGAGGTCGAGGCCCTGCTGTGCAATCTGCGCGACGCACTGGGAGCGCGGACCAGCCACACCGCCTGAGGACGGATCCATCAGCGTTCCGCCGAGACGGTCAGGCGACTGGACAGGTTGGCCGCACCAGGCTCGTTCGGTTGGTGCCAACGTGAGCCGTTCGTGAGCCTGGCGTGAGCAGCCCGTGCGACCGTGCGACAGACCGGCGAGGAAGCTCCACGCTGTTCTCGGGAGGTGTCATGAAGACCGGCGCACGCCGCACGTCCATCATCGTGTTCGTGACCAGCGTTCTGGCCGCCTCGGTGGCCCTTGGGTCATGGTCGAGCTTGGCCGCGGACAACGTCACCGCCCTCGAGCCGGGAGCCCGCCACTTCGGGAAGTCGTACAACGAGCTGGCCGGCGACTGGTGGGCCTGGGCCGGACAGTTCCCCTTCGAGGGCAATCCGATCACGGAGGACGGCCCGGTCGACTGCACCCGGGGGCAGGCCGGGAAGATCTGGTTCCTCGCTGGCAACTTCGGCGGCGCGGCCGGCGAGGCGAACCCGGCGATTCGTAGCTGCACCATCCCGAGCGGGAGGGCCCTCTTCATCCCCCTGGCGAACAGCCTCTTCTGGGCGCCTGAGGATGGCACGACCGTGGCTGACGTGCGGAAGAGGTCCAATGACGCCATCGCTCCCATCTCGGAGCTGAGCTTGGTCGTCGATGGCGTCGCCCTACCCGATCCCTTCGCCTACCGGGCCCAGTCACCTCCTCAGGGCTTCACCCTGCCATGCGGCCCGTTGCTCGCCGATTTCGGCTTTGACTGCGCCCTTGGCCCACGCCATCCCGCGGTGGCAGACGGCTACTGGGTCCTCCTGCCGCCCTTGCACCAGGGTGTTCACACCATCGTGATCCATTCGGGTGACGACGCCGGCCTGAACGTGGACGTGACCTACACGCTCACCGTCGGCCGGGGACGCTGACCCTCGGTCCCCTACGACACCCTCGAGGGCGCGACGTCGGACTGGGTGGACTTCGAACGCGCCGTGAGCCCGGGCGCGCTCGTCGACGGAGCGGTCATCGAACGCACCGCCGTCGAGGTGACGGGGTTCCATTTCGGTTCCTCGTCTGGCTGGGGGCGGGGCGTGATCGCATGCGCGGTGTGCGGGGTGTTGTGGCCGCCTGCGATGTTGGTCGGGGCGATCGCGGGCGGTGTCGGGAGTGACGTCATGACCGAGGTCCGCTGCGGGCTCTCTGGTGACTTGGTCCGGGAACTCGGTTCGGTGTTGGAGGTCGGTCCGTTCGTGGCGGTGGCGGTCACCTATCTGACCGCCGCGCAGCGCTACGACCTCGATCGCCCGTCGCCCGGCGGCGCCAGCTCACTGCGGGCCTCGAGGCTCAACCTGCGGGCGACCCTCGCACCAGCGGGCGTCGGACAGATGCTCGGGGACGCCCTCGCCGCCGTGGCATCGGAACGACCACAACGGACCCGGTGGAGGAGGAGGCGGTGGTGCGACCAGTTGGGGGGGCCTGCTGGGCTTGCTGGGCCCTTCCTTGCTGCCGGGCGACCCGTAGTAGGCGGCGAGACTCCGCCCGACAGAGGCTCACGCCTGGCGGCCTGGGACAGCACACCCCCCGGTGACCCGCTTCTCGGCCGCCGGCGGCGATGTCGAGGCCCGCACGGCACCCACCCCTGGCCGTGTTCGCCATCGTCCGGCTGACTGCGGAAACAGGCCACTCTGGCGGAAGCGGCGTTCCACCCCCGGGCGTAGGTTGCGCAGATGACCTCGCCGAACATCTTGTTGATCATGACCGACGAGGAGCGCTATCCGCCTCCGTATGAGAGCGACGCCGTCAAGGCATTCCGCCGCGATCAGCTGACCGCGCGCGAATCGATTCGCGATGGCGGTCTCGAGTTCCACCGGCACTACGCCGGGTCGACGGCCTGCGTTCCGAGTCGAGCCACCCTGTTCACCGGCCACTACCCGTCGCTGCACGGCGTGTCCCAGACCGATGGGATCGCCAAGAAGAACACCGACCCGGCGATGGGATGGCTGGACCCTGACGAGGTTCCCACCCTGGGCGACTGGTTCCGAGCCGGCGGCTACCAGACGCACTACCGGGGCAAGTGGCACGTCAGCCACGCCGATCTACTCATCCCCGGGGGACGTGAGGGCCTGATGGCGTCGGACGACAACGGCGTCGCCATCGCCGACGCCGTCGCCGCCTACCGCAAGGCCGATCGGCTCGATCCGATGGGGTTCTCGGGCTGGATCGGCCGCGAACCGCACGGCGCGGCCAAGTCCGACTGTGGCACGGTACGAGACGGCGTCTTCGCCGAGCAGGTCATCGAACTCTTCGGCGAGCTGGCCCAGGCTCGTGACGCCGGGCCCTGGCTGGCCGTGGCCTCCTTCGTCAACCCCCATGACATCGCGTTCGCCGGCGGGCTCTACCAGATGCTGCTCGGCTTCGACCCGGCCGACGACACCGTGCCCGACGTCGGCGAGGCTCCGTCACAGCGTGACTCGTTTGCCGGTCGACCCCGGTGCCAGGAGCAGTTCAAGGCGCTCTGGCCTCAGATGGCCGCCGACCAACCCATCGACGTGGCCTACCGCCACCTGTACTACTACCTCCACAAGCTGGTTGATCAGGCCATCGGGCGAATCCTTGAAGCGCTCGACGATTCCGGCATGGCCGAGGACACGATCATCGTGTTCACGTCCGATCACGGCGACCTGCTCGGCGCCCACGGCGGCTTGCAGCAGAAGTGGTACAACGCGTTTGACGAGGCCACCCGCGTTCCCTTGCTGGTCAAGGGACCAGGCGTCGCTCCCTCCCCCGGCGGGGTGACCACGCCCACCAGCCACGTCGACCTCATCCCCACGCTCATGGGCCTCGCCGGCATCGACGTCGAACGGGCGACAGCGGGGGTGTGCGAGCACCACACCGAGGTTCATGGCCTCCCTGGCCGAGACCTCAGCAAGGTCGTGACCGGCTCAGCGTCGCCCACGTCGGTCGCCGCACCCATCTACTTCATGACCGAGGATGACATCTCCCGTGGCCTCACCCAGCTCAATGTCCTCTCCGGCAAGCCGTTCGACGCCGTCGACTTCCCGTCCCACATCGAGTCCGTGATCACCACCCTCCCGACTGGCACCGGCGGAGCGGAGCTGTGGAAGCTCAACCACTACTACGAACGCCTCGACACGTGGAACGAGTCGAGGGGGATCGCCAAGAACCCGTTCGCAGGTGCGGCCGCCGACTCGGTGTTCGAGATGCACAACCTGACCGTCGACCCCGAAGAACGCCACAACCGGACCGCCGACGCCCCGGACGCCCTCAGCCAGCTCCAGGCGATCCTCGACACCCAACGGGACGCCAAGCGGCTGCTCCCTCGGCACCGCAACCCAACGGCCTGAGTCCACTCGAGCCCTCGCCGCGGTCCGACACCTCCGGTGAGAGCAGTCCATGACCGAAGGCACGATCCTCGCCCTTCTGCTGCTCGCCCTGGGTTGGGCACTCGTCTCGCGTCGCACCGCCCGATTCGGGTTGACCGGACCGGCCGTGTTCCTAGCCGCTGGCGCTCTCTTCGGCCAGCTCGGCGTCATCGAGGTGAACATCGACTCCGCTACCGGTCGGCTCCTCATCGAGGTCACCCTCGGCCTCTCGCTCTTCTCCGACGCCTCCACCGTCCAGTTCCGACAGCTCCGCGGTGAGACCAGCTGGCCGCTACGCATGCTGCTCCCCGGCCTTCGTGCTGAGCGTCATCGCCCACGGCCTTCACCATCTGCACCACGTCGCTGTTCTCTCGGCTCGACCTCGCACCGCGGTGGCTCACCCTGCTCGGCTACGCAACGGGAGTCGTGCTCCTGGTCTCCTCCGGCCTAGTGCCATGGCTCGAGATCGTCTTCCCCACCTGGGTGCTCATCGTCAGCATTCACATCCTCGTCGTCGCCGGAAGGGTTCGTCCGGACAGCGACGACCCGACACGCGTGGAGTCGTGACACCGCGCTCAGGCCCGCGTCTCGCCCAGCAATCCGTCCCGTCGCCCGGCGGACCGCGCACGTCACCCGACCTGGCGCCACCCGGCGAGCCTCTGAACTGGAGCTATGTCGAGCCCAGAGGGGGAATCGAACCCCCGACCTACGCATTACGAGTGCGTTCAATCTCGTATTGTCGAGTGCCGACACGTGCCGTGAGCAGGGCTTTCGTCCGATCGTTCGTCCGTCGAGTGTGCCGCTGTCCGCCCAGTTTCGGGGAGTTGGGCGGACAGAATGGC
>CAZTVJ010000559.1:0-4259 GCA_964616935.1 uncultured Acidimicrobiales bacterium
GCGGCGTGCAGCGACACCGCCAGGTTCACCGGCAGGCGACGGGTGGCCAGCGTGCGGATGCCCGGGACGATGCCCACGGTCGACAGGGTGATGCTGCGCGCCCCGAGTCCTACGTCGTCGTGGAGGCGCTCGACCGCCGCCCACACGCGCTCCTCGTTGGCGAACGGCTCGCCCATCCCCATGAACACGACGTTCGTCACTCGCCGGCCGAGCGCTGCCGCGCGCCGCCCGGCCCGCACCACCTGCTCGACGATCTCCCCCGTCGTGAGGTGGCGCTCGAAGCCGGCCTGGCCGGTCGCGCAGAAGCCGCAGGCCATCGCGCAGCCGGCCTGGCTCGACACGCACACGGTGGCGCGCTCCGGGTAGAGCATCAGCACGGTCTCCACCCTGGCCCCACCATCCAGCGCCCACAGGAGCTTGACCGTGTCACCCCGATCGCTGACCTGCTCGGTGACCAGCGTCAGCGCGGGCGCCAGCTCGTCCGCCAGTCGGGCTCGGAGCCCCTTGGGCAGCGACGTCATCTCCTCGGGCTCGGCCAGCTGGCCGTACAGCCCCTGCCACACCTGATCGACGCGATACGTCGGTTCGTCCGCCAGCAGCGCACCCAGCTCGTCACGGCGCAGGTCGTAGCGGCTGGACACCGCCGGGACCCTAGCGACGCCGGCTCACTCCAGGGAGGCGGCGAGGGCCTCGTACTCGGCGATGCGGCCGCGCAGCACGTCCAGGCTGGCGGCCCAGAACGCGACGTCGCGCACGTCGATGCCGAACCGGGCGCCGAGCTCTGCTGCGTCAGCCATCCCGGTCAACGAGAGCAGGTCGTCATAGCCCGATCGGAACGGCTCGGGATCGACTTCATAGCGGGCGAAGAGACCAAGCCCGAAGAGCAAGCCGTACGTGTAGGGCCAGTTGTAGAAGTGGGAGCCGTAGTAGTGCGGCTTCACGGCCCACATCCAGCGGTGGCGCGTCTCGAGGTCGAGGCCGTCGCCGTAGGCCTCGGCCTGCGCCTCCAGCATCAGCTCGTCGAGGTCGGTGGGCGTCAGCGTCCGGCGGGCTCGGCGAGCAAACACCTCGGCTTCGAAGAGCAGCCGGCTGCGGATGTCGACGACCACCTGCGTTGCACCTTGGAGGTCGACGTCGAGCAGCGCCAGGCGCTCGGCGTCGGTCGAGGCACCCGCGATGCCGGCGGCCACGACGAGCGTCTCGCAGAAGATGCTGGCTGTCTCGGCCAGCGCCATCGGTGTCCGGCGCTGCAGCGCCGTCCGGTCCGCCAGCTGCACGTTGTGGTAGGCGTGGCCCAGCTCGTGGGCCAGGGTCTGCACGCTGGCGAAGCTGTCGGACCAGTTCATGAGCACGAGCGAGCGATCACCGAAGAACGACATGCAGAACGCTCCGCCGGCCTTTGCGTCGCACGGCGCGGCGTCCACCCAGCGCTCGTCCAGTGCACGGCCGGCCATGCCGGCGAGCGAGCCCGAGTACGTCTCGAAGGCCCGCTTGACGATGCCCGACCCGCTGGCCCAGCCCACGACGGGACCCTCGACGGGGGCGGGCGCGAACAGATCCCACCAGCGCAGGCCGCCCTCGTAGCCGTGCAGGCGGGCTTTGGCCCTCAGGAACCGACGGAAGTCGGGGAGCGACGCAGTGACCGCGGCCTGCATCGCGTCGAAGGTGGGTCGGTCGACGGCATTGGCGAACAGCGACGCGTCCAGCGGGTCGTCCCAGCGGCGGCGCCGGTTCACCGTGACGGCCTCGCCCTTGATCGCGTTCATCGCAGCGGCGAGGGGAACGGCGACGGTTGGCCACGCGACCACTTCGGCGTCGTAGGCCGCCCGCCGCACGGCCCCGTCAGAGTGGGTGGCCAGGCCGCGCACGGCGTGGATGGGCAAGGCCTCGGATCGACCGTCCGGGTGCTCGACCACGGCGCAGAGCTGGGAGGTGATGTCGGCGTGGAGGCGACCCCACGCGAGCGCACCGGTCACCGACAGCTCGGCGAACAGCGACTCCTCCTCGGGGCCCATCTGGTGCTCGGCGCGCTGCACGGCCTGGCGCAGCGCGAACGCGTGCTCGGCGCCCGGCCCGGAGGCTGTGCTCAGCGCATCCGCTCCGAGGGAGGCCACCCAGGCGGTGAACCGAGCCGAGAGCTGGCGCATCGTCGCACCGAGCTGCTCCAGCTGCGACCAAGCACCCTGCGCCTCGCCGTCGCGGCTGTCCGTGCTGACGTAGCTGTGGACGAACGCCTGGACCTCGCTCATCCGGGTCGCGACCTCGTTCGTCGCGCCGAGCACGGCATCGAACGCCTCCACCTCCTGCGGTGACGGTGCGTGGGGCGCCCCGTCGTCGACCCCGTGGGTGTCGTAGAGGCTCACCAGACGGGCGACGTCGGCGTCGAGCCCTTCGTGTGCGGCGGCGAACTCTCGAGACGACAACGACGGGTAGAGCGCGGTGGCGTCCCAGCGGGGCAGCGTCGGCGTGGTGGTCATGGGCGTGGTCCTACCATCCGCGAGTGCCCCGAACGAACCCGCACCGCTCTCACCGCGAACGCCATGCCAAGCACCGGGTCGGTTGGCTCCGGGCCGGCGTGCTCGGCGCCAACGACGGCCTGCTGTCCACCGCCAGCTTCCTCATCGGCGTGGCTGCCGCCGACGTGAGTCGCAGCGTGCTCCTGACGACCGGGTTGGCCGCTCTCGTCGCCGGCGCGGGCTCGATGGCCGTCGGTGAGTACAGCTCGGTGAGCAGCCAGCGTGATGCGGAGCGGGCTGATCTGGCGCGCGAGCGCGAGGAGCTGGCGAGCAGCCCGACCGGCGAGCACGCCGAGCTGACCGCGATCTACGTTCGGCGGGGTGTCACGCCCGAGGTGGCGACCCAGGTCGCCACCCAGCTGATGGCGCACGACGCGCTCGGCACCCACGCTCGCGACGAGCTGGGCCTCGACCCCGACGATCTCGCCCGACCGGCTCAGGCGGCCGCCACGTCAGCGGTCAGCTTCGCCGTCGGGGCCATGGTGCCGCTCCTGGTCGCCGTGCTCATGGTCACGAGCGTGCGCATCCCCGCCATGGTGCTCGTGACGCTCGCCGGCCTGGCCACACTCGGGCTGGTCGGGGCTCAGCTGGGTGGAGCCCCCCGCGGCGTCGCGGCGGCCAGGGTGCTCGTCGGCGGCGCGCTCGCGATGGTCGTGACCTGGGCTATCGGCAGCGTCGTGGGGGTCAGCGTCTGAGGCGGCTCGGTCCGGCGGGATCAGGAGGGCGCGACGTCGCCGACGAACGCGCAGTCTCGGTGGTGCTCGGAGAACCCGAGTGAGCGGTAGAGGTTGAGGGCGGGGGCGTTGTCGCTGTCCACGTAGAGCATGCCGACGCTGACACCGCGCTGTGAGAGGGAGGCGAGGCCGGCCAGGGTGAGCGCCTTGCCGAGCCCGAGGCCGTGGTACGCGGGGTCGACCGCAATGACGTAGATCTCGCCGAGCACCGGGTTGCGGTCGGCGTGCACCTTGGTCCAGCAGAAGCCGGCGAGGCGCCCGTCCCGATCGTGCAGCAGGAAGCCGTCCGGATCGAACCAGGGCTCCTTCTCACGGGCCAGCAGCGTGTCGAGATCCCAGCCACCCTGCTCGGGATGCTCGGCGAAGGCTCGGTTGTTGACCGCGAGCCAGGCGCCCTCGTCGCGGCCCGGGACGAAGGCCCTGGTCGCCAGCTCGAACGCCACGCCCACCGGAAGCGCTCGGCGCATCTGGAGGAGCGTGCGGCCCGGGCGCAGACCGATGGCCGCAGCGAGCTCGGCGTGGGTGGAGGTGGGCTCGAACACCCACCAGTGCACGTGCCCGCCCCCTTCGCTGGCCACGACCTCCAACGCCGCGCGCAGGAGTGCGGGCGCGATGGCGAGGGCTTCGTAGCGGTGGTGCGGATGGACCACCAGCTCGAGACCCCACGAGTCGTTGCCCTGGGTCACCTGGGCGTAGGCCACGGGGTGGGAGTGCCCCTCCTCCCAGGCCACGAGTCCGGCGAAGCCGGTGCGGCCGCCCTGCACCAGGTCCAGCCACTGGTGGTCGCCCAGCGCCTGGTGGTCGTCGGCCCGCTCGGCCGCGTCGAGCAGGCCGCTCACGGCGGCGATGTCCGTTGGGTCCATCTGGCGCTTGACCTCGAAACGGGCCATCCGGCGCAGGCTACCGGCAACCCTGACCTTGGCCGAGGTGCCCTACCCTCGGCCCGGTGGGACGGCCGCGCACACCGAAGGGACGGGCGAAGGTGGTGGCCGAGCGGCTGGCGGCGGAG
>CAZTVJ010000560.1:0-7498 GCA_964616935.1 uncultured Acidimicrobiales bacterium
CCGATCACCGACGGCCCCACCAGCGCCTATGTCGGCTATCACCCCGAGGGCGAGGTGATGACCCGCGCTGGCACCTACACCGCCATGGGCGTGCTCCTCGCCATCCTGCTCGTGGGCGGTGCCATCGGCTGGTTCGCCGTACCCGAGACCGATACCGGCGAGATCGCCAGCTTCCCGGGCTGGCTCCTGCTCCCGATGTTCGCCGCCTTCGGCGTAGCCATCTGGCTCTCCTTCAAGCCCAGGATGGCCCGGATCCTCGCCCCCGTCTACGCCATCCTGCAGGGCGTCGTCCTGGGGGCGATCTCCCACGTCTACAACGCCCGCTGGAGCGGCATCGTCCTGCAGGCGGTGTTCATCACCGGCATCATCACGCTGGTCATGTACGCGCTGTACGCCACCGGCATCATCAAGGTCACCCCGCGCTTCCGCAAGGTGATCATCGGCGCCACCATCGGCGTCGCGCTCTTCTACGGCATCTCGCTGCTGCTCAGCCTGTTCGGCATCGAACCGGCCTACTTCCAGAGCGCCAGCCTGTGGAGCATCGCCCTCAGCATCTTCATCGCTGGCATCGCCGCCTTCAACCTCACGCTCGACTTCGACCTGATCGACCGGGGCACGGAGGCAGGGGCGCCGAAGTTCATGGAATGGTTCGCCGCGTTCGGGCTCATGGTCACGATCGTGTGGCTCTACCTCGAGATCCTGCGGCTGCTCGGCAAGCTCAACAGCCGGTAGCCGAGCCGCCTTCGAGGCGGGCCACCGGGACGGCTACGGTCCTCCGGTCCTTCCGACCGGTGACAAGGAGACCCAGTGGCAGACCTCGGCTTCGACGGCAAGGTGGCGATCATCACGGGTGCGGGCGGCGGCCTCGGCCGCGAGCACGCCCTGCTGCTCGCCTCCCGTGGCGCCCTCGTGGTGGTGAACGACCTGGGCGGTGCTGTCGACGGCACCGGCTCCGACAAGGGTGCCGCCGAGCGCGTGGTCGACGAGATCAACGCAGCCGGCGGCGAGGCCGTCGCCGACACGAACAGCGTCGCCACCCCCGAGGGTGGCGCCGCCATCGTGCAGACGGCGCTCGACGCCTTCGCCAAGGTGGACATCGTCATCAACAACGCCGGGATCCTGCGGGACAAGGCGTTCCACAACGCCAGTCCGGACCTGTGGGAGCCGGTGTTCGACGTCCACCTGAGGGGCGCGTTCAACGTCACGCAGCCCGCGTTCGCCAAGATGCGCGAGCAGGGCTACGGCCGCATCGTGTCCACCAGCTCAGCGGCGGGCATCTTCGGCAACTTCGGCCAGACGAACTACGGCGCCGCCAAGATGGGGCTGGTCGGGCTCACGAACGTGCTGGCCGTCGAGGGTGCGAAGTACGGCATCAAGGCCAACGCCATCGCGCCCCTGGCCCTCACCCGCATGACCGAGACCATCATGGGAGGCGAGTTCGCCAAGCGGCTGGACCCTGCCCTCGTGTCGCCGCTCGTGGCGTGGCTGGCCCACGAGGACCTCGACGTGTCGGGCGAAGTGTTCGCCGTGGGCGGCGGCCGGGTGGCCCGCATCTTCATCGGCGAGACCCCGGGCTTCTACAGCGAGGCGCTCACCGCCGAGGACGTGCGGGACCACTGGGACCAGATTCGCGACACCGAGGGGTACGCCATCCCGGCCAACCTGACCGAGGAGACCGCACTGTTCCTCCCGTACTTCAAGTAGAACGGCGGGCCATGCCAGAAGTTCGTGGGCCCGACGAGCTCCGTAGCGCCGCCCGCTCCTGGCTGGGCGAGCACGCCGGCGCCGCACCACGCGACTACGGCGCCATCCTCCCGCCCGACCTGTACGACCAAGGGGTCGCGTGGCAGCAGCTGCTGTTCGCCGAGGGCTGGGCCGGTCTCCACTGGCCGGTCGAGCACGGCGGGCGCGGCCTGACCGCGGCCCACAACGCCGCCTGGATCGAGGAGTGCGCTCGCGCCGGCGTCCCTCCCTTCATCAACATGGTCGGCATCGTCCTCGCTGGTGGCGCGTTGCAGCTGTTCGGCACCCCGGACCAGCAGCAGCGGTTCCTCCGACCGACGCTCGCCGCCGAACTGGTGTGGTGCCAGCTGTTCAGCGAGCCCGTGGCCGGGAGCGACCTCGCCGGCCTGATCACCAGGGCCGAGCGCGACGGCGACGGCTTCGTGGTGAACGGCCAGAAGGTGTGGTGCTCGGGGGGCCGGTACAGCGACTGGGGCATCCTGATGGCCCGCACCGACCCCTCGCAGCCGAAGCACAAGGGCATCTCGTTCTTCCTGCTCGACATGCGGCTGGCCGGCGTCGAGATCCGGCCGCTGCGCCAGATGACCGGGGAGGCGGAGTTCGACGAGGTCTTCTTCACCGACGTGCAGGTACCGGCGGACTGCCTCCTCGGCCCGCTCCACGAAGGTTGGAACGTCGGCATGGCCGTGCTCACCCAGGAACGGGGCCACATCGGTGCGTCCGTGATCGGCCTCGAGCGCCGGCTCGAGGCCATGGCCCGCATGGGTGCCGGCAGGGATGGGGATCGGCGCCTCGATCCCGCCGAACGCCAGCACCTCGCCGCGCTGCTCAGCCGAGGGACCACGTACAAGCTCCTGGCCCAGCGGCAGGGCCCGGTCGCCTCGACCGCGGGCTCGCTGATGAAGCTCGGCATCACCGAGGTGATGTTCGACGCGGCGATGCTCCGGGGCGATCTCGCCGGCGCGTCGGCCCTCTTGGAGGGCCCTGTCGCCGCGGGCATGCTCGCTGCGCCCGGTGGGCGCATCGCCGGGGGCACCAGCCAGGTCCAGCGCAACATCATCGGGGAGCGGTTGCTCGGCCTTCCCCGTGAGCCGAAGGGGGAACGACCGTGAACCTGCCCGATCCCGGTACCAACCAAGCGAGTGGCGGCGGCATCTCGCCCAAGGCGATCGTCGGCATCGTCATCGCAGCCCTGGCCATCCTGTTCATCCTGCAGAACCGGGACCGGGTGCAGATCGACTTCCTCGTCCTCAGCTTCGGATCCCCGCTCTGGCTGATCCTGATCATCATGGTGATCCTGGGCGCCCTGCTCGACCGGTTCGTCATCAAGGGCTTCAAGAAGTCCCGCGACAAGAACACCTGACGCGGTTCCCTACGCGGCCGCCACCGGGCTGCCGTGGTGAGCGACCAGTCGCCAGCCACCGTCGTCGTGTCGGGCGAACAGGTTGAAGGCGGCAACGGTGCCGCCACTCGCACCGTCGCCGGCCAGGATGTTCTCGTCGCACGTCACCCACGCCAGCGCACCGGACACCTCGACCCGCTCCTCGGTCACGATGAACTGGAGGTGCTGGCCGTTGTTGAACAGCGCGAACCACGACGCGGAGACCGCGGCCCAGCCTCGCAACGTGGACCAACCGGGGTGGGTGCAGATGGCGCGGTCGCCGCGCTCCCAGATCGCGGACATCGCGTCGAGGTCCGCCGCCTCGAAGGCGGCGTAGAACGCCCGGTTCGCCTCCAGCACCGCGGTCACGTCGTCCACTGCTCGCCGAGCGTAGGGCGAGCCCGGGCGTGGGTTTGGCACGGCACCGACTCGCTCGGTGAGGATGGCCCGGTGCTGCACGTCGATTCCACCGATGGCGTTCGCCTCGCCGTCCACGACCTCGGAGGCTCCGGGCCCGAGGTCCTCCTGGCCCACGCGACAGGCTTCCACGGCTTCGTCTGGGTGCCGTTGGCGTCGGAGCTGGCCGACCGCCATCACGCGCTGGCCGTCGACCTCCGCGGCCACGGTGACTCGACCACGCCGGACGACGGGTCGTTCGTCTGGCAAGGGTTTCGCGACGACATCCTCGCCACCATCGTCGCGCTGGGCCTCGTCCGCCCTGCTGGCATCGGGCACTCGATGGGCGGCGCCGCGCTGCTCATGGCCGAGCTGCAGCGGCCGGGCACGTTTCGGGCGCTCGTGCTGTTCGAGCCGATCGTGCTGTCGGCCGAATTCTTCGCCGGGCGCGGCGAGAACCCGCTGGCCGGCGGCGCCCGCCGGCGGCGCAGCACGTTCTCCTCCCGCGCCGAGGCCTACGAGAACTTCGCGGCGAAGCCACCGCTGAACGTGCTGACGGCCGACGCGCTCCACGCCTACGTCGATCACGGCTTCGCCGACCAACCGGACGGAACCGTCAGCCTGAAGTGCACCGGCGAGCACGAGGCCCGCATCTACGAGATGTCGGGGGAGCACGGCACGTTCGAACGCCTGCACCTCATCGGCTGCCCCGTGCTGGTCCTCGCCAGCCCGCCTGAACCGTCCCAGCCCTCCGGGTTCTCCGCCGTGGTGGCCGAGCAGATCCCGGGCGGGTCGTTCGAGTGCGTCGACGGCGTCGGTCACTTCGGGCCGATGGAGGCACCCGCCCGCATCGCCGACATCGTCGACCGCTTCCTCAGCGAGCACCCGACCTGACCGGTCGAGCTCGGTCGGGGCGGGTCCGCGAACTGTCGCGCACCCCTCTCCTACGATCATCCCCATGGCCTTCCCCGTCCCGACGAGTCTGTCCCCCTCCAGGGTGGAGGCCTTCACCTCGTGCCCGCTCGCGTTCCGCTTCGCCTCCATCGACAAGGTGGCCGAACCACCCAGCAGCCACATGGTGAAGGGCACGGTCGTGCACCGCGCCTTGGAGCTGCTCTTCTGCCGGGAGGCCGCCGACCGCACCCAGGATGCCGCGATGGTCGATCTCGAGCGGGCCATCACCGAGCTCCGCGCCGATGCGGAGTGGGCGCCGCTCGGCTTGGACGAGGGAGCAGAGGCCGCCTTCCTGGCCGATGCCGAGCGTCTCGTCCAGCGCTACTTCGCCATGGAAGACCCGAGAGCGGTGCGGGCCATCGGCCTCGAGCTGCGCTTGGAGGTGCCCGTCGGCGACCTGCAGCTGCGCGGCATCATCGACCGCCTGGAGCTCGACGACGACGGCGGGCTGGTGGTCACCGACTACAAGACGGGCCGCCCCCCGATGGTCCATCGCGAGCAGCAGCGCCTCGGCGGGGTCCACTTCTACGCCTTCTTGTGCGAGCAGGTGTTCGGTCGGCGCCCGGCCAAGGTGCAGCTCATGTACCTCAGCACCGGCGAGGTGATCGAGACCAAGCCGTCCGAGCAGTCCGTCCGCTTCCTCCCCCGTCGCACCGAAGCCGTGCTCCAGGCCATCGCCCGCTCCTGCGCCACGGAAGACTTCCGGCCCCGCCCCGGGCCGCTGTGCGGTCACTGCGCCTTCAAGCCGTGGTGCTCGGCCTTCGGCGGCGACCCCAGCCGCGCCGCGGCCGAAGCGCCGGTGCTGTTCGGCCTCGCTCCCCAGGTGCCGGTGCCCATCCCCGCGTGAACCGCACCAGCCGCCAGTTCGGCCCGGCGGTCGCCGCGTTCGACGACACGGTCGATCGCGCCTTCGGCCGCATCCGCGGCCATCCCGTCGCCGATCGGGTCTTCTACACCGCATCCGCCCTGGGCGACTGGAGCCTCATCTGGCACCTCGTCGGCGGGATCGGCGCGCTCGCCGACGAACATCGCCTCCCCGACCTGGTCCGGCTGTCCGGCACCTTGGGCGTGGAGTCACTGCTGGTCAACCAGGGCATAAAGCGCCTCTTCCACCGGCCGCGGCCACGCGTCGTCGCGGAGCCGGGGCCGGTCGACATCCGCACCCCCACCACCAGCAGCTTCCCGAGCGGCCACGCCAGCGCGGCCTTCTGCGCGACCGTGTTGCTCAGCCAGCGAGACCCGGCCCTTGCCCCCGTGTGGATCACGCTCGCCACGGTGGTGTCGCTCAGCCGTTGCTACGTGCGGCTGCACCACGCCTCCGACGTCGTCGCGGGTGCCGCCATCGGGGTGGCGTTGGGCGTGCTCGCCACCCGCCTGGTGCCTGTAGATCGGCGCTGACGACCACGGCGTCGGGGGAATCATCCGGGCGCACGAAGGGTTGTGTGCACCGTGCCCACCTTCTCCGTCACCTGGGACTACCGCTGCCCCTTCGCACGCAACGCCCACGAGCACGTGCTCGCCGGCTTGGCCGGCGGTGCCGAGTGGGACGTCCGGTTCGTCCCGTTCTCCCTCAGCCAGGCACACGTCGAGGAGGGCGAGACCGACGTGTGGGACGAGCCGGAGCGCGACAGCGGCCTCCTCGCGCTCCAGGTTGGCGTCGTCGTGCGCGATTGGTTCCCCGAGCAGTTCAACGCCGTGCACGCCGCGCTGTTCGCCCTGCGCCACGACGACGGTGCTTCGCTGCGCGACGAAGCGCTGCTGCGGGACGTGCTCACGGCAGAGGGCGTCGACGCCGATGCCGTCTTCACCGAGATCGGGACGGGCAAGCCACTGGCGACGGTCAAGGCCGAGCACGCCGAGGTGGCCGAGCAGTCCCACGTCTGGGGCGTACCTACGTTCATCGTCGACGACCGAGCCGCCTTCGTCCGCCTGATGGATCGCCCGGCGGGCGACACCGTGCTCGGCCGCACCACCGTGCAGCGAGTCGTCGACCTGCTCAGCTGGCCCGAGCTGAACGAGTTCAAGCACACCAGCATCCCGCGCTGAGGTCACGCGGCAACCGAGCCAGCCCGACCTGACGCCGCTGGCCTAGCCTGGCCGCATGGGGGACACCGCGACCATCGTCGACGAACGTCGGATGACGGATGCCGAGGGGCTCATGTGGCGCCTCGAGGCCGATGCCACCTTCTCGTCGAGCTTCGCCACGGTCACGCTCCTCGATCGACCGGCGACCCTGGATCGCATCCGCGTCCGCATGGCTCGGGCCGTCGCCCTCGTGCCCAGGTTGCGCCAGCGGGTGCAGGATCGCCCCCTCGGGCTCCCGCCAGTGTGGGTCGACGTCGGCGACGTCGACATCGAGGCCCACGTGCAGTCGGTGCGGCTGGAGGCCCCAGGAGATCTGCGCCAGCTGCTCGACCTGGCCACCGCCATGCTCGCCGAGCCCTTCGACCGGTCGCGTCCCCTGTGGGAGTTCTACGTCGTCGAGGGCGTCGAAGACGGCAAGGGCGCCTTCATCCAGAAGATGCACCACACCGTCTCCGACGGCAAGAACGGCATCAAGATCTCCATGCAGTTCCTGGACGTCGAACGCAACGCCCCCGAACCGCCCCCCCTCACCGACGACGAGCTGGCTGCGGCCCGTCCCGAACCGCCACCGACCCAGGCCGACGCCCTGCGCGAGGTGCTCGGCAACGGCGTCCGGTTGTCGGTCGACACCATGCGCCAGATGGGCGACCTCATGTTGGATCCGCTGCGCCTGGCCGAGGTCGGCGAGTCCGTCCTCGGGCGCGTGCGCGGTACCGTCGGCACGCTGGGTGACACCGAGAAGGCCCACTCCCCGCTGTGGGGGGGACGGTCGCTCGAACGGCGCATCGAGGTGCTCCGGGTGCCGCTCGACCCGGTGAAGGACGCCGCGCGGCAGCTGGGCGGCACGCTCAACATCGCGTTCCTGGCGGCCTGTGCCGGTGCGGCCGGCGCCTACCACCGAGAGCTCGGGGCCCCGGTGGAGACCATGCGCGCCTCCAT
>CAZTVJ010000561.1:0-5151 GCA_964616935.1 uncultured Acidimicrobiales bacterium
CAGCGTGGGCGGGGTGGAGCGGTCGACGTCGAGGACGAAGCCAGGGCGAGGCATCAGCGCGCCCCGTGGCTCGGGGCTGCCCGGTGGTCCAGCGGCGGCCGACGACTCGCATCATGTCGAGGATTCGCGCAGGTTCCGCGCGATTCCTCGACATGAGCGCTGACCGGGGAGGCGGACGCTTGTTGCGCCATGGCCCTGGCTGCTCGGGTCATCGGTTTCGCTCCTTCTCGGTGCGGAGGTCGAAGGCCACCTTCACCGCGCCGCGGCGGCCGGCGTCGGCGGCGTGCTCGATGGCATGGCGGTACTCGGCGAGGGGGTAGGTGATCGACACGAGCCGTTCGAGCCCGGCCGCCTGCACCAGCTCGAAGGCGAGGTCGAACGTGCGGCGCCGCCCGTGGTCGGGGCCGATGGTCTCGGTGCCGTAGGCGTAGGCGCCCACGAGCTGGGTCTCCCGGTGCCAAAGGGTCGTGAGATCGAGCCGAACCTCGCCCGGCATCCCGACGAGCACCACCCGGCCGCGGGGGCGCACGACGGCCAGGCTCTGGGCGATGGACTCGCTGCTGCCGACGCAGTCGATCACCAGGTCGGCGCCGCCCGTGAGCTGGTTGGCGTAGGCCAGCGACCCCGTGAGCCGTCGCACGAGACGGGCCGCCTCGCCCGGCTTCGTCACCACATCGGCCCCCAGGGCGGTGGCCAACGACTGCTGGTGGGGGTGCTTGGCCACCGCTACCAGCGTGCCGACGCCGGTCCAGCGCCGTAGCGCCGCGATGGTGAGCAGGCCGAGCGTGCCGGCGCCGAGCACCACCACCATGTCACCGTCGGTGACACCGGCCGTGAGGGCGGCATGGACGGCACAGGCGGTGGGCTCCACCATCACGGCGGCCTCGTCGCTCATGGCGTCGGGTACGGCGTGCACCTGGCTCTCGTGGGCCACCATGAAGGTGCTCCAGCCGCCGCCGGTGTCGCAGCAGAAGCCGGTCTGCAGGCCGGGGGCGAGGTCGCCGAAGGCGAGCCGCTCGCAGCCGCCGAGGTCGCCGCGCGCGCACGCTGGGCACGGCGGTGAGACGCCGCGGGTGACACAGCCGAGCACCGGTTCCACGACGACGCGCTGGTCGTCGTCGGTGTCGGCGACGACCTCGTGGCCCGGTACGAACGGGAAGCTGACGAGGGGTTCGAAGTACCGGCTCGACGAGCCGTCGATGGTGGACAGGTCGGAGCCGCAGATGCCGGCCAAGCGGGGGCGCAGCGTCATCCAGCCCGGGCCGGGCAGATCGGGCGGGTCGACCTCGGCCAGCTCCAGCGGCCCCACCGTGGCGCCGCTGCCGGGGCGCAGGCTGCCGGCCACCTTCGCCGCGGCGAAGCGCAGCACCTTGCGGTCGAACTGGAGCGCCTTCACCGCAGGCCGCCGTTCTTGGTCACGCGGGGCACTCGCCAGGCCGGCGCGATGGGCAGGCGGGGACGCGGCCCTCCGGGAGCCTTCTCCCAGAGCTCCACGAGCCAACCGCGCTTGCGGGCCAGAGTGGCCAGGCGGGTCTCGGGGTTCACGGCCACCGGGAACCCGACCGCCTCGAGCAGCGGCAGGTCCGACGTGGAGTCCGCGTAGGCCACCGACTCGGAGGGGTCGAGCCCGTTGGCGCGGCAGTAGTCGGCCAGCAGCTGGGCGCGTGTCTCGCCGGTGGGCGGCACGTCGGTGAGCTCGCCGGTGTAGGTGCCGTTGGCGGCGACGGCGAGCCGGGCGGAGATGATCTCGTCGAACAACGGCTCCAACGGCTTCACCGCGAAGTCGAGCGCGCCGGTGATGAGGACGGTTCGGTGCCCGGCAGCTCGATGTTCGCGCACGCGGCGGATGGCCGCCGGGAAGCTCTTGGTGAGGATGATGGCGCTGAACAGCTCGCGGGCGTCATCGTCGATCTGCTCGACCGGCGCTCCGTCGTAGCGCCGGTAGAACGAGCGCAGGAAGTCGCCCCGGTCCTTGCGGTCGAGGGCCAGCAGGCTCGGCGCCTCGGCCAACGTGCGCAGGGCGAACCTCACGCGATCGGCGGCCGGCAGCCGGCGGGTGGCCAGCCACGAGTAGCTCTCCACCACGTTCGACGCGATGAGGGTGTTCTCCAGATCGAAGGCGGCCAAGTGGCGTTCGGGCGCCAGCACCTGCGCCCGGAGCCGGTCCATGCGGTGCTCGCTCTTGGCCCGCCCCGGCGTCGTCTTCACCCGGGCGTGGCCCACCACCGACGGGAGGTGGACCTCGCGGATGTAGTGGCCCCAGTCGATCACGCGAGGGTCGAAGCCGAAGTCCGCCCGGTCGTCGTCGCCGACGAGATCCTCCATGGCCAGCAGGTGGTCGACCGAGTACAGCGCCTCGCACTCGGCGTAGCTGCCGTACAGCTCGACGTAGCCGAGGGCGCGCTCGATCTCGGCGCGCCGCTCCTCGATGGTGGCGGTGAACTCGGCCTGCTTGCCCCGCAACGGGAGCGAGCGGAGCACCTTCTCGGTGCCGGTGAGCACGGCCTTGGCTCGCTTGAGCTGCGTCTGCACCTTCCCGCGCACCGCGTACTCGAAGTCGTTGGCGGCGATGGGCTGGCCCATGGCGTCGTAGACCGGGTGCTCGTCGAAGTAGACGCGCACGTTGTCGACGAGGAAGCGGTACTTCAGCGGGTTGGCCGTGCCGGAAGCGATCTGCACGATGCGGGGCGCCCGCTCGGGGCCGAGGGCGGCCACCGTGCAGATGGTGCCGACCACGAGATCGACGGGGATGACGTCCACCGTTCCCTCGGGCACCCCCGGGAACTGCTTCAGCAGGCCGCGGGCGTAGGAGATGAGGATGGGCTCGGCCATGCGAAAGCCGCGGATCCAGCCCGGGCGCGGCTCGCTGAGGGCGGACTCGATGATCGACGGACGCACGATGCTGACCGGCACGTCGCCCCGGTTCTCCAGCAGCGCCTGCTCGCCGAGCGCCTTGGTGTAGGCGTAGGCGTCCGGCCAGCCGAGGCTGGCGGCCCGGGCCCGGCCCAGCTCCACCATGCGGCCGGCCACCCAGCGGTCGCGGAGCTGCTCGGTCTTGGCCGCGAGGGCAGGGGCGCCGGGCGCGCCCAGCTCGTCACGGGCGGCCTTGCGCAGCTTGACGAGGCGTTCGGGGGTGCGGCTCTCGGCCTCGGCGTCGTCGCGGGAGCGACGGGCGGCGGCCACCTCCTTGCGCCAGTCCAGCCCGAGGTCGAACGGACCCTCCGACACCAGCTCTTCCGGCGCGGTGCCCCGGCGGTTGCCGGCCACGTAGCAGGTGGACACGGCGACCAGGTGCGGTGCGATGCCCAGCTCGTGGAGCAGCGCGGCGATGCGGGACGGGCCGAGCAGGTTGATCTCGACGGCGCCGTCGAGCGGGGCGTCGAAGGCGACGGTGGCGGCCGAGTGGAGGACGATGTCGCAGCCGGCGAACGTGGCGCGGTCGTCCTCGTCCAGCCCGAGTCCGTCGGTGCCCACGTCGCCGGTGATCACCTGCACCCGCCGGGCTGCCATCTCGGCGAAGCCGTCCTTGCCGAGGTCGTGCCGCAGGCGGTCGAAGGCGTCGTTCCTCAACACCTCCCGCTGGACGCGCTGTGCCGCGGTGGAGCGCTTCCCCGCTCGGACCAACAGCACGACCTGGCATTCGGGCGCGGCGCGAAGCAGCCGTTCGACCAGCGCAGTGCCCACGAACCCGGTGGACCCGGTGACGGCGATGCGCTTGCCGGCGAGGGACTTGGCGATCACGGCCCCTGTGCTTAGCACATCGTCTACCATCTGGTAAGTGACTCGTGCGAGCGTGCGCCCGTCGGAGACATCCGACCGGATCCTCGATGCGGCGCTGGCTGCGTTCGGGACCCGTGGCTACGAGGCCACGTCCCTCGACATGTTGGCCGCGGAGCTGGGCGTCACCAAGCAGACGATCCTCTACTGGTTCGCCTCGAAGGAAGGCGTGCTCGATGCTGTGGTCGACCGTTCGGCCCTCGAGCTGGGGGGAGCGCTCGCGGCGGCGCTGGCCGGCGCTGCGGTGGGGGATGACCACATCGAGGTGGTCATGCGCACCGTGTTCCGCTTCGCGGTACGCCGGCCCGCCCTGCTCGGGCTGCTGCGAGAGGTGAACCGCCTCGGCGACGAGGTCGTCGATCGCTTGGCCGAGCGCATCGGCCCGCTGGTGGAGCGGGCGGCCGAGTTCCTGGCCGCCGAGATGGACGCCGGTGTCATCCGCCGCTCCGACCCCCGGCTGTTGCTGCTGTTCGTCTACGCCACGGTCGTCGGGGTGGCCACGGAGGTCGAGGCCCAGCGGATCGTCGGGCTCACGACGTCACCCGCCTCCCTGCGGAGGTTGCGGCGTGAGCTGTTCGCCTACGTGCGCGCCGCCCTGCGGCCGTGAGCTCTGGGCCGACCCCTGTGCTTCTGCGGGCGAGTACCCACATCTCGCGTGGGCATTCGCCCGCAGATGCAGGGGCGGGGTGACTCTCAGGCGAGCTTGCCGGCGATCGAACCGGCGGCCCGGAGTGCCGCGCCGTCGGCGCCGTCGGTCGTGCGTGACCGCACCGGGCCGCGCTCGGCCTCGTCGAGCAGGTCCTCGAGCAGGCGACCGAACGGCACCCCTTGCTCGCTCCAGAAGTACCAGCCGAGCGCGCCGGGAATCGTGTTGATCTCGTTCACCCAGACGTCGTCGCCCCGCCAGAGGAAGTCGATGCGGGGAGCGCCGCGCACGAGGGCAACCGGTGCCACCTTCTCGGCCAGATCCCTGATGCGGGCTGTCACGTCGTCGGGCAGCAGCGCGGGAAGCTCGCGTGGCGCCGCCGAGAGGCCGCCTCCGCCGAGGTACTTCTCGGCGTAGGTGTAGATGCGCCCGCTGGCGTCCTTGCGGAGGGGCTTCTCGATCGCCGACACCGCCAGCGTGGGCCACGTCCGGACGGCGACGTTCAGATCGACCGAGTCCGCGAGGAAGGGCTCGACCACTGCACCATCGCGAAAGTGGGGTGAGGTGCGCACGAGCGCCCGCGCCGCACCGAGGTCGTCGGTGATCTCGATGCCGATCGACGATCCGCCGAACCGGGGCTTCACGATGTACGGCCCGGCGAACGACGGGTCGGGGCCGTCGGCCGTGAGGGCGAACCGGGGGAGCGTGGGCAACCCGGCGGCGGCCAT
>CAZTVJ010000562.1:0-1791 GCA_964616935.1 uncultured Acidimicrobiales bacterium
CCGGGCAGGAGGACGCCGGCCAGCTGGTCGGGGAGATCCAGTCGGCCTACAACAACCGGGACTGGGACGCCGTCCGGCGGCTCGATCCCAGCTCGGCAGGGCAGAGCGACGCCGACTTCGAGGCGTTGGTGGGCACGGCCGACAGCATTCCGCGTCTCGAGCAGGGCTTCCCGGTGATCCTGCGCAGCGAGCAGACCGGCGAGTCGACCTGGAGGTTCGGCGGCGCCATCATCGCCCACGACCTGCTGGAGGGCGAGGTGCAGTCCACGAACGTCCTCTGTGTGGACTGGGACGTGGACGTCGCCGCCGGCACCGCACCCTTCAGCGGCGTCGAGGGCACCGATGGGCAGCAGAGCCGCCGACTGGACCGCTCGGTCGGCTGGGTCGCCGAGTCTGACTTCGAGACGACGGCCGCTCAGTTCTGCGGGTGAGTGAGCGACCGACCGGCCCTCAGGGAACGGTCAGCGCGCTGAGGGCGTCGTCGAGCAGCTCGAGCTGGCGTTCGGCCGGCCACGAGGCCACGTCGAACAGCGCTTGCAGCGCGATGCCGTCGGCCAACGCAATGAGCGCCTCCGCCTGTCGCCGCGCATCGACGACGACCACCTGACCCGCCTCGGCGGCGGAGATCAGCAACGCCTCGACCTGGCCGCGGAAGGCCCGGTAGGCGTCGCGCTGCACCGCCGCGAGCTCGTCGTCGCTCTCGGCCTGGGCGCAGAAGGCAATGGTGACCTGCCAGTGGAGGCGGGCGTCGTCGGTGGTGGGCAGCGCCCGCACGAGCAGGGCCCGCAGCCGCTCGAGCACATCGTCGCTCTCGGGCAGCGGCACCGCCTGGCGGCGGCGCTCCAGCGAGGCTCGCAGCGTGAACTGCAGCAGCTCCCGCTTGTCGCTGAAGTAGTGCGTCAGCGCACCCGATGTCAGCCCGGCTTCGGCCGACACCTCGCGCACCGTCGCGGCACCCACCCCGGACCGGGCGATCACGCGCGCCGCCGCGGCGGCCAGGTTGTGGCGACGCTCGTCGACGTCGACGATCTTCGGCATTGACCGCATCATAGAACAAGTGTTATGCAATAGGGAGCCCGTAGCGCTCGACGAGCAGCACCCCAAAGGAGGGACCCGATGGTGTACGTGCCGACCCGAGGCGATGCCCCGCCCCGCATCGGACCCGAGGTCCGCCAGATCCCCGACTTCGGCCCCAGCACCGTCGACCGCCACGTCTACACCGATCCCATGCGGTTCGAGCTCGAGCGCGAGCGCGTCCTGCGCCAGAGCTGGCTGCTGGCCGGGCGATCGTCGGAGATCCCCGAACGCGGCGACTGGCTGTCCTACGAGGGCCACGGCGAGACGGTCGTCGTCACCCGCCAGCCCGACGGCGGGCTCGCGGCGTTCCACAACGTCTGCCAGCACCGCGGCCCGTCATTCGTGGGCGCGGACAAGGGCTGCGGAGCTCGCCGCTTCACCTGCCCTTACCACGGGTGGGTGTACGACACCGCGGGCAAGCTGGTCGGCGTCCCTGAGCGGGAGGACTTCGACCCGGCCGTGCTCGACGGCCTTCGTGCCCCTGAGGTCGCGGCCGACGAGTGGGGCGGTTGGGTCTGGATCAACCTCGCCGCCGACGACGCTCCGCCCCTCCTCGACTGGATCGGGCCCGAGATCACCACCGACCTCGGCCAGTTCCGCATGGAGGACATGATCCTGCTCGACAAGCTCGTCTGGGACGTCCCCGTCAACTACAAGGCCATCGTCGACGGCTTCAACGAGGTGTACCACGTCACCGAGCTGCACCACGTGCCG
>CAZTVJ010000563.1:0-3489 GCA_964616935.1 uncultured Acidimicrobiales bacterium
CGGCTCGGAGCGTTCGATGCACGCGCTGGACGTGGCCGTGGGCGAGGCCCGCTCGCGTGACACCTCGCTCGTCGTGGCGCACGCCTGGACCTTCCCCTACCCAGAGCCCGACCCTGCCCCGTACGACCCGTACGCGCAGGCGCGGCGTGACGCGCAGGCGGTGCTCGACGCGGCGGTCGAGCGGGCCACGGCCGCCGGGGTGGCCGTGGAGGGACAGCTGATCGAGGAGAAGGCGGGCACCGCCCTCGTGCATGCCTCGAAGGGGGCGGACCTGCTGGTGGTCGGATCGAGTGGACATGGGTTGTCGTCAGTGTTCGGGTCGGTCTGCTCGCACGTCCGCCACCATGCGTCCTGCCCGGTGCTGGTGGTCGAACCGTCGGCCTAGCGGGCCTAACCTCATCCGACCGGGGCCAGAGGGGGGCGCACGCGGTGGCCAAGCCGACGATTCTCACGGTCGACGACGATCCAGCCGTCTCGCAGGCCATCACGCGTGACCTGCGCCGCCAGTACGGCGCGGAGTTCCAGATCGTCCGCGCCACCTCCGGTGCCGAAGGTCTCACGGTGCTGACGGAGTTCGCACTGCGGGACCGTCAGGTCGCGCTGATCGCGTCGGATCAGCGCATGCCCGGCATGACCGGCGTGGAGTTCCTCGAACAGGCTCGAGTACTCGCGCCGGACGCCAAGCTCGTCCTCCTGACGGCGTATGCCGACACCGAGGTTGCCATCACGGCCATCAACGACATCGGTCTCGACTACTACCTGCTCAAGCCGTGGCATCCCCCCGAGGAACGGCTCTACCCAGTGCTCGACGACCTGCTCGGCGACTGGCGCGAGGACCACCCGGACGACTCCGGCGGTGTGCGTGTCGTCGGCCATCGATGGTCCGATCGCAGCCACGAGATCAAGACCTTTCTCGCCCGCAACCATGTGCCCTATGTGTGGCTCGATCTGGAGCGCGACGAAGAAGCGCTCCGGCTGCACGATGCCGCGGACGCGGCGCCGACCGATCTGCCCTTGGTGCTCGTCCCTGACCGGGACGCGCTGCGGGCTCCTTCGACGGTCGATCTCGCCGATGCGCTCGGGCTGCGCACGATCGCCGAGCAGCCGCTCTACGACCTGTGCATCGTCGGCGCCGGTCCCGCCGGGCTCGCGGCGGCGGTCTACGGCGCATCGGAGGGATTGCAGACCGTGATCGTCGAGCGCGAGGGCCCGGGCGGGCAGGCAGGCCAGAGCGCGGCCATCGAGAACTACCTCGGGTTCCCGAAGGGTGTGTCGGGTGCCGACCTCACCCACCGCGCCGTCGCGCAGGCGCGACGCTTCGGTGCAGAGATGGTGCTCGCGCGCGATGTCGTCGGTCTGGAGTCCCTCGGGCCGGTGCGCGCCGTCCACCTTGCCGGCGGAACCGCCATCGAGGCACGGACGGTGCTCGTCGCCACGGGTGTCTCGTACCGGTTGCTCGAAGCGCCTGGTCTGGAGGACTTCACGGGCCGCGGCGTCTACTACGGCGCGTCCGCCAACGAAGCCCGCCAGTGCGAAGGTGACGACGTCTACGTGGTCGGCGCGGCCAACTCGGCCGGCCAAGCGGCACTGAACGTCGCGCGCTTCGCCCGACGCGTTGTCGTGCTCGTGCGGGCCGACTCGTTGGAGGCGTCCATGTCGGAGTACCTCGTCGAGCGCATCCGGACCGCTGACAACATCGAGGTACGGGTCCAGACCGAGGTCGTGGCCGGACGCGGCACGGATCACCTCGAGGAGATCACGCTGGCCGACCGGGCGACCGGCACGAAGGAGGAGGTCCCGACGAACTGGCTGTTCGCGTTCATCGGTGCTTCGCCTCGCACCGAGTGGGTCGGCGACGACATCGCTCGCGACGAGAGGGGTTTCATCCTCACTGGCCCCGACCTGGCTTCCAGGACGGATGGCCCGCGCTGGCCGCTGGCCCGTCCTCCCTTCCTGCTGGAGACGAGCATGCCGGGTGTGTTCGCCGCCGGTGATGTGCGGCTCGACTCGATGAAGCGGGTCGCCGCCGCGGTCGGCGAGGGTGCCATCTCCGTCTACTTCATGCATCGTTACCTGGCGACGACGTGATGGACCTCGACGAGCTGCGCGGCATCTTCCTGTTCGAGGGTCTCGGTGACGACCAGCTGCGGTCGCTGCTCGCGGCCGGCGAGGAGGTCCGCTTCGACGACGGCCAGGAGCTGTTCCACGAGGGGGAGCCGGCTGAGTTCTGGTGGGTGCTGATCGACGGTCGGGTCGATCTTGTGCGCCAGGCCGGGCGCGAGGAGCCGGTCGTCATGATGACCCTGGATCGCCCGGGCGTGTGGGCGGGCGGCTTCCAAGCCTGGGACGACGCCAGCACGTACCTCGCCACGGGCCGAGGGGCCAGCGCGGGTGCGGTGCTCCGCGTCCCGTCCGGGGCGCTCGGTGAGCTGGCACGAGCCTGGTTCCCGTTCGGTGTCCACCTGGTCGAGGGCTTCTTCCAGACCGTCCGGCGCATGGACACGTTGTCGAGGCAGCGAGCATCGCTCATCGCCCTCGGCACGTTGGCCGCGGGGCTCGCTCACGAGATGAACAACCCGGCTTCGGCCACGGCGCGTGCCGTCGACGCGCTGGAGGACACCTGCGAGGCGCTGCTGGCGTCACTCGTCCACATGGCCGAGCGATCGCTGTCGGCCGAGCAGTTCGTCGCGCTCGAGCGGCTGCGGCGCGAGATCGACGTCCCGACCGGGAGCGTCGATCCCTTGGCGGCGGCCGACGCAGAGGAGACGCTCTTCGGCTGGCTCGACGGCCACGGCGTCGACGACGCCTGGCGCATCGCGCCCACACTCGCTGCCGCCGGCGTTGGCGTCGACTGGTGCGAGCGGGTGGCCAAGGTTCTCGAAGGGGAGGCGCTCGCGCCCGGGCTCGAATGGGTCGCGGGCACGTTGTCGACCCGCGCGCTGCTCTCGGAGATGAAGGACTCGACGTCACGCATCTCGGCGCTGGTCGACGCGGTGAAGTCGTACTCACAGCTCGACCGCGCCTCGTTGCAGCTCATCGACGTCACCGAAGGCATCGAGAGCACGCTCGTCATGCTGGGCCACAAGCTCGGCGCCAGCCTGATCGTGGTACGCGACTACGGCACCGACGTGCCCCGGATCGAGGCCTTCCCGGGCGAGCTCAACCAGGTGTGGACGAACCTCATCGACAACGCCATCGACGCCATGGAGGGCGTCGGCACGCTGCGCATCTCCACCCGAACCGAGGCCGACGATCTCGTCGTCGAGGTCGGCGACACCGGCTCCGGGATGCCCGCCGACGTGAAGGCCCGCGCCTTCGAGCCGTTCTTCACGACCAAGGACGTCGGCAAGGGCACCGGGCTGGGCCTGGACATCTCGCTCCGCATCGTCGTCGACCGCCACCACGGGCAGATCACGATCGAATCGGGACCGGGCGAGACCGTGCTGCGCGTCCGTCTTCCTCGTGAGCGGACCGCGACGCCGGCAACGC
>CAZTVJ010000564.1:0-3967 GCA_964616935.1 uncultured Acidimicrobiales bacterium
TACCGCGCCACCGGACGGGCCGAAGCGGTGTCAACCCTCAGGTCGCCTCTCGGGTCCGTCGGTAGGCGGCCTCGAGCCCTTCACGCAGCCGGTCGTCGAGGCTCGGGAACAGGTGGCCGTAGCGGTCGAACGTGAGCCGGATGGTGGAGTGTCCGAGTCGCTCCTGGATCTCCTTCGGGTGGGCACCCTGGGCGATCAGCATCGCTGCGCACGTGTGTCTGAGGTCGTGGAACCGGAGGCCCTCGGGGAGGCCGGCGGCGCGAACAGCTGGCTTGTAGTGGCGGTGGTAGAAGTTCCGCCGGAGCGGCGTCCCCTCGGCCGAGGTGAAGGCGAGCCCCGTCGACGATGGGTAGAGCCTCACCTGCTCGGAGAGCATCTCGATGAGGAACTTGGGGAGCGACACAGTGCGGTGCGCTCCCGTCTTCGTGGGACCCACGCGTACGTGGCCGTTCACCTCGGTGAGCGCCTCGACCACACTGAGCGTGCCCCGGAGGAAGTTGATGCGGTCGACCCGGAGCGCGGCGAGCTCACCCCAGCGGAGGCCGGTGTAGGCGGCGGTGAAGATCAGGGCCCGGTATCTCGGGTCGATGGCGTCGGCGAGCTGGGCGACCTGGGCGTGGTCGAGGAAGCGCATCTCCTGGTGTGAGGTCTCCCTCGCCAGGGAGACGCCGATGCACGGTGAGCGGGCGATGAGCCCGTCGATCTCGGCCATCTTCATGATGCGGGCGAAGGTGCGGTAGGTCGCGTTGACCGTGGCGGCGGCAAGTCCGGTGTCGGAAAGCTCAGCGACCCATGACCGGACCGCCGCAGGTCGGATGGCACCGAGGGGGTACGAGCCGAAGGCGGGGACGATTTGGCGGCGCAACCGGCTCTCCACGTTGGCGCGGGTGCCGGGGCGGAGGTGCTTCGTCGACGCGAGCCAGTCGGCCGCGTATGCATCGAACGGGACCTTGGCGAGCTGCGGGTCGTGCCAGTCGCCCCGCTGCATCGCGGTGTCGACGCGGGCGACGTACCTGTCTGCCTCGCGCTTGGTCCGGAAGATCTTGGAGCGCTGGCGGCCATCGGGGGCGCGATAGCGAGCCTCCCAGCCGCGACCGTCGCGCGGTCGGCGGATCGATCCCACGAGGTACCTCCCGGCATGCCGTCTCGCCCTGGCGGCCGAGGCCGCGAAGGACGTGAGTATCGCGCCGACGCATAGGCCTGACCAGTGGGTCTCCGACTTCCGCTGTTGGTGACCGACCTGCCCATCGTGCCCGAGCCGATCTTGGCCGGACAGGACGACACGGAACAGCATTTGATGGATAAAGACGCACGCCCTGGCAGAGGAAGAGAATGAAGGCGTGCGACCGAAGAGGAGGTTCGAACGGTCTGATCTCAACAAAAGGCCAGGCAGAAGCGGATCCGTGGTGAAGCGACGTCGGCCCACGCGACGAAATACACCCTTGAAGTTCGCGGCGGGGTGTGGGAGAAAGAGAGACGACGAAGAACACGATTGCAACGGAGTTGCGGGAGGTGCGGCGAGGCCTTGGCGTGGATGCGGATGATGGGGGTGGAGTCAGTCGCCTACCACCGGGAGACGGTGATGGGGCGCGTCGATGATCATCCGGGCCTGGCCCGCGCCTACTACGCGTCGCACGGGGAGACGCCGCTGGCCTGGGGCGGCTCGGGTGCTCGCGCCCTCGGCCTCGTTGGTGCCGTCACCGACGAGCAGTACGACAACGCCTTCGGTCCGGACGGCTTCCGTGACCCAACGACCGGGACGCGGTTGGTGACGGCGAGGCGCCCAGGGATCGAGCTCGTCGTGTCCGCCCACAAGTCGGTCGCGCTCCTGGGTGTGATCGGGTTCGCCGACGAGATGCACGCCATCTTGGACGCCGAGACGGACACAACCCTCAGGGCGCTCGACGACTGGACTCGCGTCTACGGCGGTCGTCGGGGGCGCAGCCAGGTCCGCAGCGCGGTGGAGGGGCTGGTGTATGCCCGCACCCGACACGCCACGTCGCGAGCTGGCGATCCCGAGCCCCACGACCACGTGATCATCGCCAACGTGGTCGAGATGCTCGACGAGCGCGGCGGGCACAAGGCACTCGACACCGCCGCCATCCGAGACCTCCTGCACGGCGCCACGATCCAGGGACGAGTGGCAGGAGCACGAAAGGCCATCGAGCTCGGCTTCGCGATCGAGCCCGACGCCGGACCGTCCGGGAAGCTGGGACACTGGCGAATCGCCGGGGTACCCGAGGCGGCCTGCGATCTGTTCTCGAAGCGCTCCGCCGAGATCAATGCCTCGATGGAGGCACGAGGCCTGGGCTCCTACCGGGCCCGGCAGGTCGCGGCGCGGGACACCCGGCGCAGCAAGCGCCACGAGGCGATCACCGACCTCATGCCGCTTTGGCACGCCGAGCTCGATGCTGCGGACCTGTCGGCGGCCGCCATCGAACGTTCCGTGATGGTCGCTGCCCGCGATCAGCCGACGGTTCGCCGCCCGAGCGAGGAGGACCTCGATCATTTGGCCGCCGAGGTACTCGGCCCTTCCGGACGGTTGGCCGAGAAGAAGGTCTTCACCCGCTGTGACGTCATCGTGGCCATCGGCCCGGGCCTCTACGGGCACGATCCGGCGGTGGTCGAGCGGGCGGTTCAGCGGGTGCTCCGCCACCCCCAGGCGGTACCACTCCTCGGTGTGCCCAATGCCCGTGAGCGCGCCTATGCGCCTGCGTGCGTGATCGCGGTCGAGGGCGCCATCGTGCGCGCCATGGAAGCGGGCGCGTCGCGGACCTCGGCGCCAGCGGTGAACACCGCCCGGGTCGAGGCGGCGATCTGGGCTAAGGAAGCGTCGCTCGCACAGTCCCTGACCATGGGCCAGACCGCCGCTGTGATCGGCGTGTGCACCTCGGGGCGGGGTGTCGAGGTGGTGATCGGCGTCGCCGGCGCGGGGAAGACGACGATGCTCGACGTGGCGCGAGCCGGGTTCGAGGCGGCCGGCTATCGAGTGATCGGCACGGCGACCTCCGGCCAGGCGGCACGCACCTTGGGTCGCGAGGCCAACCTGAGCGAGAGTCGCACGGTCGCGTCGTTGCTGTGGCGCCTCGACCACCAGCGAGTCACCCTCGACGGCCGGACGGTCCTCATCGTCGATGAAGCGGCGATGACCGACGACCCGGCGCTCCTGCGGCTGCTCACCGCCGCGGGGACAGCAGGCGCCAAGACCGTCCTCGTCGGCGACCATCGTCAGCTGGGCGCGATCGGGCCGTCCGGTGCCATCGAAGGTCTCGCCCAGCGGTTCCCCGACGCCATCCACGTGCTGCGCCAGAACGTGCGTCAAGTAGACGGCGACGAGCGTTTCGTGCTCGCTCACCTGCGGGCCGGCGACGTGTCCCGAGCCGTCGACTGGTACGTCGCTCACGACCGTGTCCGCACCGGTGGGACACGGTCGGATGTCCTCGGGAAGATGGTCGACGCCTGGTACGCCGACGTGCAGGCGGGCGGGCGATCGGACATGTTCGCGTGGCGGCGGGCCAACGTCGCCGAGCTGAACCGGCTGGCCCGCGAGCGCTGGATCGCCGACGGTCGCGTGTCGGACTCGGAGATCGAGGCCCCCGGCGGGCGCCGCTACGCCGCCGGCGACCGCATCGTCACCCTGGCGCCGGGTCCTGAGGGAGCTCTGGTGACGAGCGAGCGGGGCGTCGTCGACGCCACGGACCTGGTCCGGGGTGACCTCGTCCTGCGCATGCGAGACGAGCGGCGGGTGCACCTGCCCATCGCCGACGCCGGCGCGGACCGGCTCGACCACGGTTACGCCATGACGGTTCACCGCAGCCAGGGCGACACGACGGACCGAGCGCACCGCTTTGCCGACGGTGGCGGGCGAGAGCTTGCCTACGTATCGATGTCGCGGGCGACGGACCGATCGACGGTGCATGTCGTTGCCGAGGACCTTGCTCAGGCCGCGGCCGACCTCGCCCAGGAC
>CAZTVJ010000565.1:0-6997 GCA_964616935.1 uncultured Acidimicrobiales bacterium
ATCATCGGCACGCTGTCGGGCTCCCACACGACACCGGAGTCGTCCGAGCTGCAGGCGCGCCTGGCCGAGTTCCGCGCCCAGGGCCAGCGGGCCGTCGCCATGGAGGTGTCGTCCCACGCCCTGGTCCAGCACCGAGTCGACGCGACTCGCTTCGCCGTCGCGGTCTTCACCAACCTGGGTCGTGACCACCTGGACTTCCACGGGACCACCGAGCGCTACTTCGCAGCCAAGGCCCGTCTCTTCGAGCCGGATCTTGCGGTGCAGGGCGTGGTCAACGTGGACGACCCCCACGGTCGCCTCCTCCTCGACGCGTCCACGATCCCCATGGTGCCGTTCTCCCTGGCCGACGCCCGCGACGCCGTCGTCGCCCCCGACCACGCCACCTTCACGTGGCGCGGCCAGCCCGTGCGCCTGCGCATGGGTGGTCGGTTCAACGTGGCCAACGCCGTTGCCGCGGCCACGGCAGCTTCAGCGGCTGGCATCGACGACGCTGGTGTCGCGGCGGGCCTGTCCGCGGCGCCGGTGGTGCCCGGGAGGTTCGAGCCGGTCGATGCCGGCCAGCCCTTCGCGATCATCGTCGACTACGCCCACACCCCCGATGGGCTGGCCGAAGCGCTCCGAGCGGCCCGGGGCGCGGCCGCCCGCCCTGGTCGACAGGGGCGGGTGCTCGTGGTGTTCGGCTGTGGTGGCGACCGTGATGCCACCAAGCGGCCGGCCATGGGGGCCGCAGCCGCCACGCTCGCCGATGTGGCGGTGGTCACCTCCGACAACCCCCGCGGCGAGGATCCGGCTGCCATCATCTCCGCCGTGCTCACCGGCATCCCCGCGGGCAGCCTGGCGCGCGTCATCACCGAGCCCGACCGCCGGTCGGCCATCGCCATCGCCCTCGACGAGGCGCGCCCCGGCGACGTCGTGGTCGTGGCCGGAAAGGGCCACGAGACCACCCAGACCGTCGGCGACCTGGTCCTGCCCTTCGACGACCGCGCCGTCGCGCGTGAGCTGCTCGGAGCAAGGTCGTGACCGCGCTCTTCCTGGCCGGCGCGCTGGCCTTCATCATCTCGGTCGTCGGCACCCGCTTCACCATCACCGTGTTCCGCAACATCGGCCGCGGTCAACCGATCCTGGGCAAGGAGGACCGCGGACCCGAGCACCAGCACAAGGCGGGTACGCCGACGATGGGCGGCATCGCCATCGTGAGCGCGGCGATCCTGGCCTACCTGCTCGCCCACTTGCGCCGAGGGGTCGTCTTCTCGAACCAGGCCCTGATCGTGATCGTGGGCATCGTCCTGCTGGCGGCGCTGGGCTTCATGGACGACTACGTCAAGGTGCGCCGGGCTCGCAACCGAGGCATCTTCTGGAAGACCAAGGGCTACCTGGTGCTGCTCGTCAGCGCCGGCATCGCGCTCTGGCTCTCCACGGCGACCGGCATCAAGACGACCCTGTCGTTCACCCGCTACGACTACCCGGGCTGGGAGATGCCTGTCTGGCTCTGGGTGATCTGGGCGACGCTGATCATCTTCGCCACGTCGCATGCCGTGAACGTCACCGATGGGCTCGACGGGTTGGCCGGTGGATCGGCCATCTTCGGGTTCATCGCGTTCACCGTCATCGCGTTCTGGGGCTTCAGGAACCCCGAGATCTACCAGATCGTCAACCCGCTCGACCTCGCCGTCCTCGCTGTGGCCATGGCCGGCGCCTGCGCCGGCTTCCTGTGGTGGAACGCGGCACCGGCGCGGATCATCATGGGTGACGTGGGCGCGCTCGGCATCGGTGCGTCCATGGCTCTGCTCGCGCTGACGACGAACACGCAGCTGCTGCTCCCGTTCATCGCCGGGCTCCAGGTCGTCGAGATCTCCAGCGTGGCGCTGCAGATGGCGGTGTACCGCATCTCTGGGCGGACGCGGCGGCTGTTCCGGATGTCGCCGATCCACCACCACTTCGAGCTGATCGGCTGGCCCGAGACCACGGTCGTGATTCGCTTCTGGATGTTCTCCGGGCTCTGCGTGGCCACAGCGCTCGCGCTCTACTACACCGATTGGCTGACGGCCGCAGGTCTGCGCTGATGGCTGATCGTGCCCTCGTGTACGGCCTCGCCGTCGCCGGCGAAGCCACCGCTCGGGCGCTGGTCGAGCGTGGCTGGGAGGTGGTGATCGCCGACGACTCACCTACCCCGGACGCCGAGCGCCGGGCGGGCGCGCTGGGTGCCGAGCTGCAGGTGCGCCCGAGTGCGGCCGAGGTGGCGACGCTCGTGCGGGGCGTCGACCTGGTGGCGCCGAGCCCCGGCGTGCCCGAGACCCACGCGGTGGTGGCGGCAGCCCGGGCGATGGATCGCCCCCTGCGCAGCGAGATCGACCTGGCCTACGAGTGGGAGCAGCGGCGCCCGGGTGGGCCCCGCCCGATCGTGGCCGTCACGGGGACCGACGGCAAGACCACGACCACGCTGCTGGCCACGGCGATGGTGGAGGCCTCAGGGCGGCGCTGCGTGGCCGCCGGGAACACCGAGGTCCCCCTGGTGACCGCCATCGACCTCGATGTCGACGTGTTCGTGGTCGAGTGCACCAGCTTCCGCCTGGCCTGGGCCGACACGTTCCGGCCGGCGTCGGCCACCTGGCTGAACCTCGCCGCCGATCACCTCGACTGGCACGCCGACCTCGACACGTACGCCGCGGCCAAGGCCCGCATCTGGGAGCACCAGGGGCCCGACGACGCAGCGATCGGCTTCGCTGCCGACCCGGTCGTGATGGCCTGGTTGGCTCGAGCGCCAGCTCGGCACCTGAGCTTCGGAGGCCCACAGGCCGACTACCGGTGCGACGGCGGCCGCCTCATCGGTCCTGCGGGTCCGCTGGCCGACGTCTCGTCCCTGCGCCGGGCTCTGCCGCACGACATCACGAACGCGCTCGCCGCTGCAGCCACGGTGCTCGAAGCCGGCGTCGCGAATGCTGGCTCCGTGGCCGAGGCGCTGGCCTCCTTCGCCGGGGTCCCCCATCGCATCACGCTCGTCGCCCATGCTGGCGGGGTGTCCTTCTACGACGACTCGAAGGCCACCACGCCGCATGCCGTCCTCACCGCGATCCGCGCGTTCCCGCGGGTGGTGCTCGTGGCGGGGGGCCGGAACAAGGGCCTCGACCTGCGCGCCATGGCCGGCGAGCCAGAGCGGATGCGTGGCGTCGTGGCCATCGGGGAGGCTGCTGCGGAGGTCGCCGATGCGTTCGCGGGCGCCTGCCCGGTCGTCACGGCGGCGTCGATGGACGACGCCGTGGCAGCCGCTCGCGCGCTCGCCCGCGCGGGTGACGCAGTGCTGCTCTCGCCGGGTTGCGCGTCGTTCGACTGGTACGACGGCTACGCGGCGCGGGGCGACGACTTCGCCCGCGCCGTCCACGCGCAGGTGAGCGGTGCTCCGGTCGTGGAGGTGCCGTGAGCGCGCGGACGACGACCGTGAAGGGTGCGGAACGAGCGGCGGCACAGCAGCGCGCGGCGAAGTCCCGCCATCCCACGGCGCCGTCGCGGCCGCGGGGGCGACCGGGTACCCGCCGGCGCCGTCGACCGCCGGCGCCGATCTCCACCTACCTGCTGGCCGTCGTGGTGGCCATCCTCACGCTGCTCGGCCTGGTGATGGTGCTCTCGGCGTCGTCGGTGACGGCGCTCGTGGTCGATGGGTCCAGCTGGACCTACTTCCGCAAGCAGGCGCTGTGGATGGCGCTCGGCGCCGTGGCCCTGTTCGTCACGGTCCGCGTGCCGTATCACGTGTGGCGGCGCTTCGTGCCGGGCCTCCTCGCCGTCTCCATGCTGATGATGGTCGTGGTGCTCATCCCCAGCATCGGCCGCGAGGTCAACGGGGCTCGGTCCTGGTTCTCCCTCGGGCCGATCGGCTTCCAGCCGTCGGAGGTGCTGAAGATCTCGCTCCTGCTCTACGCCGCCGACCTCCTGGCCCGCCGGGCGGACCGCATGAACGAGGTGCGGGTCACGCTCGCACCGCTGCTGCTCGTCCTCAGCGCCGCCGTCGCCCTCGTGCTGCTCCAGCCCGACCTCGGTGGCGCGATGGTCCTGGCATCGATCGTGCTCGGTGTGGCCTTCATCGCCGGTACACCGCTCTTGCCCCTCGGCGCGACCGTCGCCGTCGTCGGAGCCGGCGGAGCGATGTTCATGCTGCGGGTGCGGGCCGATCGCTGGACCGCCTTCTTGGACCTTGCGGCACACAAGCAGGACGACGGCTTCCAGGTGTGGCAGTCCCTCGTCGGCATCGCCACCGGCGGGCTCACCGGCGTCGGCCTCGGGGCCAGCAAGGCGAAGTGGGGCTACCTGCCGGAGGCGCACACCGACTTCATCTTCGCGATCATCGCCGAGGAGCTCGGCCTGGCGGGCGTCGCCATCGTCCTTGCCCTGTTCCTGGTGCTCGTCTGGCTCGGCATCCGCGTCGCGCTGCGGGCCCCCGATCGCTTCGGCATGCTGCTCGCCGGCGGCATCACCTCGTGGATCCTGTGCCAGACGATCATCAACATCGGCGGCGTCGTCGGCCTCATGCCGCTCACCGGCCTGACGTTGCCGTTCGTCTCGTTCGGCGGCTCGTCGCTCCTGGTCACGATGGCGGCCGCCGGGTTGCTGCTGAACGTCGCCCGCTCCGGCCGGTGAGCGAGCGAAACGAGCGCCGCCGGTCGGGTCGCACCTTCGCCGTCATCGCTGGCGGCGGCACCGCGGGCCACGTCCTGCCTGGTCTCGCCATCGCCGATGCCTTGGTCGCCCGCGGCCATGATCCCTCGTCCATCCACTTCGTGGGAGCGACCCGCGGCATGGAGGCCACGATGGTGCCCGAGGCCGGCTACGAGGTCACCTTGCTCGCCGTCGAGGGTGTCCGGCGCTCGGTGAGCGCCGCCAACCTGCGTCCCGCCGCGCGCTTCGCCACTGCGCTGCCCGCCTCGGTCCGGCTGCTGCGGCGCCTCCGACCCTCCGTGGTGGTGTCGGTAGGCGGCTACGCGAGCGTGCCGGCCGTGCTGGCCTCGGCGATGTTGCGCATCCCCGTCGTGGTGGTGAGCTACGACGCCGTCCCTGGAGCGGCCGCCCGCCTGGAGGCGCGGCTCGCGGCGATCAACGCGGTGGCGTTCGAGGGCTCCGGGTTGCCGCGCCAGGTGGTGACCGGTGCGCCGGTTCGCCAGTCGATCCTCGCCGTCGACGTCGAGCGAGATCGTTTGCCGGCGCGTGCTGCGGTGGGTCTGCCGGCAGACCGGTTCACCATCCTCGCCTTCGGTGGCTCGCTCGGCTCGGCTCGGCTCAACGAGGTGATCGTCCAGTACGCGGCTCGCCGGTCCGACCGGGTCGACCTCGCCGTTCGCCACGTCGTCGGTCGCCGCCACGAGGCGACAGCCGCGCCTTCGGTCGAGCGCCCTGACGGCCTCTGGTACCAGGTGGTGCGCTACGAAGAACGGATGCACCTCGCCTACGCCGCCGCCGACCTCGTGGTGGCCCGCGCCGGCGCCACGACGGTGGCCGAGCTGGCGGCCCTCGGGCGGCCGTCGATACTCGTGCCGTGGCCGCTCGCGACGCAGGACCACCAGACGGCGAACGCCAGGGTGCTGGCCGGGGCCGGGGGAGCGGTGCTGCTGCCGGAGAGCGAGCTGGACGCGGCGCGACTCGATGCCGAGGTGGACCGGCTGGTCCGCGACCCGGTCCTGCTGGCCGAGATGGCCGAGCGGGCTCGCGGGGCGGGTCGGCGCGACGCAGCCGAGCGCATCGCCGAGCTGGCCGACCAGCATGCCAGGGTCCTGCGGTGACGATGCCCGCCCACCCCGTGCCCGTCCCGCTCGACCTCGCCAACCCGGGTCGCTACCACGTCGTCGGCGTCGGTGGCCCCGGCATGCGGGCCATCGCCCTCGTGCTGGCCGAGATGGGTCACGTGGTGTCGGGTAGCGACCTGCGGGAGTCGCCGGCCCTCGACCGCCTGCGCGTCACCGGCGTCGTCGTGCACGTCGGCCACGCCGCCGAGCACGTGATCGGGGTGGATGCCGTCACCGCGTCCACGGCGATCCCGGAACGCAACGTGGAGCTCGCTGCCGCCCGGGCGCGAGGCATCCCCGTCCTTCGTCGCGCCGGCATGCTCGCGTCGATCTGCGCTCGGGCCACCAGCGTGGCCGTGGCCGGCACCCACGGCAAGACCACGACGACCTCGATGCTCGCCATGATCCTCGTCGAAGCCGGGCTACGGCCCAGCTTCGTGGTCGGCGGCGATGTCAACGACGTTGGCGCGGGCGCCCACTGGTCCGGGGCCGAGCTGCTCGTGGTCGAAGCCGACGAGAGCGACGGCACGTTCCTCGAGCTCCCGCTCTGGGGCACCGTCCTCACGAACGTCGAGGCGGACCACCTCGACCACTTCGGCAGCCTCGACGAGATCATCCGCAGCTTCGACCGCTACCTCGCCCAGGTCCCCGGCCCGAAGGTCGTGTGTGCCGACGACGCCGTGGCGGCCGAGCTGGGCCGCCGCCACGAGGCGATCACCTACGGCACCTCGGATCGCGCCGACCACCGCATCGTCGACATCGAGGTCGGCCACGGCGCGCAGTCCTTCACGCTCGTCCATCGGGGCGTCGAGCTCGGCAGGGTGCAGCTCCCGTTGCGCGGCGTCCACATGGCCCGCAACGCCACGGCGGCCCTTGCCATGGCCATGGCGTGCGGTGCACCCTTCGACAGCGCGGCGCGAGCGCTAGCCCGCTTCGGTGGCGTCGGTCGGCGGTTCGACTTCCGCGGCGAGCACGACGGCATCACCCTCGTGGACGACTACGCCCACCTCCCCAGCGAGATCGCGGCGGTGCTCGACGCCGCCGCCCACGGCGGCGACGGGTGGCAGCGAGTCGTCGCGGTCTTCCAGCCGAACCGCTACAGCCGCATGGCCGTCCTGTCGCCCGAGTACCGCGACGCCTTCGTGGATGCCGACCTCGCCGTCGTGACCGACATCTACCCGTCCGGCGAGACACCGATGCCCGGTGTGACCGGCGAGCTCGTCGTCGAG